>JACQDO010000091.1 GCA_016201085.1 Hyphomicrobiales bacterium
CAGCATAGAGCGCTTCGGATCCGGTCACCACCAGGAACACGGCGCCGAGCGTGTAGAATCCGATAAGGCCGTGGTGAAGCAGGAAGTTCACGCCGTAATAGGGATTGAATGCCAGCAGCACTGTCCAGTTCTGGCCGATATGCCAGAGCCCGGCAACGGTAATGGCGGCGAACCAAACCAACGTGATCGGACCGAAGAAAGCGGCGACCTTTGCGGTGCCGCGCGACTGCACCGAAAACAACATGACCAAAATCACCACCGTGATCGGCACCACGAAGGCATCGAATGCCGGTGTGACCACCTTCAAGCCTTCGACCGCCGAGAGCACCGACAGAGCCGGCGTGATGATGGCATCGCCATAAAATAGCGCGCCGCTGATGATGCCGAGCAGGATCACGATTCCGCTGCTGCCGCCGAGGGCGCGCGAGGCGAGCGCCATCAGCGCGAGCGTGCCGCCCTCGCCGTTGTTATCGGCGCGCAGCAGGATGAGGACATATTTGGCTGTGACAACAAACAGCAAAGCCCAGATGATCAGCGACAGGATGCCGAGCACCACCGGTTCGCTTGCCGGATTGCCGGGCCCGACCGCGGCGAGCACGGATTCGCGCAACGCATAGAGCGGGCTGGTGCCGATGTCGCCATAGACGACACCGATGCTGCCGAGCGTAAGTGCCCAGAAGCCGGTCTTGTGACCTGCGTCGCCGTTATCGGTGGCCGCAGTCGAGCCGCCGTTGGCGGCGGCAGTACTGTGTGACATGGAGGGCTGGCCTGGATTTGCTGCAATGCAAAAATCTATGGGACGGGGCTTATAGCGCCGCCTTTTGCGTAAAGGCATTGCCATTTGCGCAAGGCGGCTAAATCAGTCATGCGAAATTGCAGGCCAATAACGACTGTTTCTATTGAATAATCAAATACTTATTTGACAAGACCCGGCAACCGCGCGTTTTTACACGGTGACTTGCGTCCCCACCTCGACCACCCGGCCGGTCGGAATCTGGAAGAAGTCGGTGGCGTCGCTGGCCGAGCGCGCCAGCCAGATGAACAGGTGATCCTGCCAGGACGGCATGCCCGAGGTCGCCGACGGCTTGAGCGCGCGCCGCGACAGGAAGAACGACGTCGCCATGATGTCGAACTGCCAGCCGTGCTTGCGCGCGATCGCCAGCGCCTTCGGCACGTTGGGTTGCTCCATGTAGCCGAATTTCAGCGACACGCGCGAGAAATGCTTCGACAGCGGCGTGATATGCACCCGCTCCTCTTCCGGCACGCGCGGTGTGTCCGCCGTGACGATGGTGAGAACGACGTTGTTCTCGTGCAGCACCTTGTTGTGCTTGAGATTGTGCAGCAGCGCGGTGGGCGCGAATCCTGGATCGCTGGTCAGGAACACCGCCGTGCCCGGCACGCTATGCGGCGGCTTCTTTTCCAGACTGCGGATCAGAGTTTCAATGGGCACTTCGGTACGCCGGGTCTTGTTGATCAGGATGCCGGAGCCGCGCCGCCAGGTCAGGATCAGCAGCACCATGGTGGCGCCGAACAAGAGCGGCGCCCAGGCACCCTCGAACAATTTCAGGAAGTTGGCGGAGAAGAACGTCACGTCGACGACCACGAGCGGCAGGATCAGCAGCGTCGATTTCCAGAGCGGCCATCGCCATAGCTTCCAGAGCACGACGAAGGCGAGCAGTCCGTCCACCACCATGGTGGTGGCGACCGCGATGCCATAGGCGGAGGCAAGCGCGCTTGAGGTGCGGAATAACCCGACCAGCAGCAGCACGCCGACCAGCAGGGCGACGGTGACGCGCGGGATATAGATCTGCCCGACATGCGAGGCCGAGGTGTGCAGGATGGCGAGCCGCGGCAGCAGGCCGAGCTGGATCGCCTGATGCACCAGCGAATAGGCGCCAGTGATCACCGCCTGGCTGGCGATCACGGTCGCCGCCGTCGCCAGCACGACCATCGGCAGCAGCAGGGCTTCCGGCACCAGACGGTAGAAAGGATTTTCGATCGCGGCCGGATCGGCCAGCACCTTGGCGCCCTGCCCGAAATAATTGATCAGCAGCGCCGGCAACACCAAACATAGCCACGCGGTCTGGATCGGCTTGCGGCCGAAATGGCCGAGATCGGCATAGAGCGCCTCGCCGCCCGTCACCACCAGGAATACGGCTCCGAGCGTGACCAGACCGATAGTGCCGTGATCGAGCAGGAAGGCAATGCCATAAAGCGGATTGATCGCCAGCAAGACATGCGGATCGTCGGCGATGTGCAGCGCACCGGCGATGGCGATCGATACGAACCACACCACCATGATGGGGCCGAACAATGCGGCCACTTTGGCGGTGCCGCGGCTTTGCGCCGCGAACAGGGCGACCAGGACGAAGACCGTGAGCGGCGCCACATAGTCGCCAAAGGCGGGGCTGGCGAGCTTCAGCCCTTCGACCGCCGAAAGCACCGAGATCGCCGGCGTGATCACGCTATCGCCGAGAAACATCGAAGCGCCGATGACGCCGAGGATAAAAACGTAAGGGGTCCGACGGCCGAGTGCACGCGTGGCGAGAGCGGTCAGCGAAAGTGTGCCGCCCTCGCCGTTGTTATCGGCCCGTAGCAGGATGAGGACGTATTTGAGCGTCACGGTGACGATCAGCGCCCAGACGATGAGCGAGAGCACGCCGAGCACGACGTCGCGGGTAACCGGCTGGTTGTGGCTGGCGGCGATCGCAGCCTCGCGGAAGG
>JACQDO010000092.1 GCA_016201085.1 Hyphomicrobiales bacterium
CTCGCCGCGCTCTGCCTCGCCATTCTGTTGGCGCTCGCCGCCAATGCCGCCATTTGCGGCATCTTCTCGCATCCGGTGGACCGCTATCAGAGCCGCCTGACGCCGCTGGCGCCGTTCGCCATGGCGCTGCTGATCGCCCGGCGGCGATATAACCCCACTGCCTGAGCCACCCACCTTGGGCGGCCCCGCGATTTGCCCTAAGCTTGTTTTATTGCAAACGCACCGGGACTACGTGCGGACGACCGGTGTGAGTTACTGTGAGTCACCAGGATACGAGAATGACCATCGTTCGTCGTCTCTGCGTCGGTGTTACCGCTGTCATGCTTTCTGGGGGCTTATCCGCAACAGCCAGGGCAGACGTCATGAAGGAACTCGTCCCGACCGGAAAATTGCGCGTGGCCATCGCGATCTCGCCCGCGCCCTCCGCACTCTTTGCAGTGAAGGACGCAGCCACCGGCAAATTCCACGGCGTCACCGTCGATCTCGGCACCGCGCTGGCCAAGAAGCTCGGCGTGCCGGTGGAGTTCGTGCCGCATCTGGCCTCCGGCGAAATCCAGAACTCGGCCGCGAGCGGCAAGTGGGACGTGACCTTCATGCCGGTCGACGACGAGCGCAAGAAAGCCGTCGACTTCGGCAACGCCTATCACCTGCTGCAAAGCACCTATCTGGTGGCGCCCGGCTCCACACTGATGAAAGTCGAGGACGCCAATGCGCCGGGCGTGCGCATCGGCGGCGTCGCCAATACCGCGACCTTCCGCGCCGCGCTGCGCACCGCGCCGAAGGCGACCTTCGTCACCGTGCCGGGGGTCGTTGCCGCCACCGACGCCATGAATGCAAAGCAGATCGACTGCATCGCGCTGTCGCGCGAATCGCTCTCCGGCCTGGCGCTGAAAATTCCCGGCTCGCGCATTCTCGACGGCGGTTTCCTGAATTCGTCCACCGCGGTGGCGGTGCCCAAGGGCAAGCCGGAAGCGCTCGCCTATGCCAGCCAGTTCATCGAGGAGGCGAAAGCCTCGGGGCTGGTGCGCAAGGCTTTCGACGCCATGAACCTGAAGAACTCCCAGGTCGCGCCGGCCGGCATGAAACCGTAACGACCTTTCTCTTTATTTGGAGCGTCTCCGATGGCCGATGCCGCCGTGCTGCAACAACTTGCCCCCACCGGAAAACTGCGCGTGGCCATCGCCATCGCGCCGACGCCCTCGGCGCAATTCGCCATCCAGGACGCCGGCGGCGCCTATCGTGGCGTCGCCGTCATGCTCGGGCAGGCGCTCGCCAAGAAACTCGGCGTCGAGGCGCAACTGATCGCCCACAACGGCTCCGGCGAAATCCAGAATTCGGCGGCCGACAATAAATGGGACGTGGCGTTCCTGCCGGTCGACGACGAGCGCAAGAAATTCGTCGACTTCGGCAACGCCTATCACCTGCTGCAAAGCACCTATCTGGTGGGCGCAAGCGCCAAGTTCGCCTCGGTCGCGAGCGCCAATACGGCCGGCCTGCGTATCGGCGGCGTCGCCAATACCGCGACCTTCCGCACCTCCAACAAGACCGCGCCGAACGCCACGCATGTCAGCTTCGAGAAGGCCGATGCCGCGGTCGCAGCGCTGCGCGACGGCGCGGTCGACGCGCTGGCCTTCTCGCGCGAATCGCTCACCGGCATACAGCCGAAGGTGCCCGGCTCGCGCATCCTCGACGGCGGGTTTCTCAATTCCACCACCTCGGTAGCGGTGCCCAAGGGCAAGCCGGCGGCGCTCGCCTATGCCACGGCGTTCATCGAGGAGGCGAAGGCTTCCGGTCTGGTGCGAAGGGCGTTCGACGAGATGGGGCTCAAAAGCTCGCAGGTGGCGCCGGCCGGGATGCCGTCTTAAGGCCGCGTGATATAATGCGGGGAACGTCGGACCAAATTTGTCGTGTGACACAACAAGTCTTGCAAAAGGAGGCAAACATGTATCGCGGGCTGCTTTTGGTGTTGGCGCTGATACTGGGATTGCCTGCCACGGCCGGCGCCGAGACGGTTGCGCAAACCTTGCGGCAATTCGGCTTGCTCGGCACCTGGGCGAACGATTGCAGTCTACCGGCCGCCAACAAAAATATTCACACGGTCTATGAGCCGTTGGCGAATGGCAACGTCAGGCGCACCTACTACTACGCGCCCGGAAAAACTTCTAACCAGTACGAGTTGCAACGCGTGAACCGGGTTTCTTCCGATCAATTATTTTATTCGCAGAGCAACGGCAACAATCGCATGGACGTCGTTTTGACTGTCACCGGCAATCGCTACCATGTGCTGTCGTCGCAGAACCAGAACGGTATCGTTTACGTGCGCGACGGCAGGTTCACCGAACACGCCAATGACGGCAAGAGCGCGGGAAGAGAAAGTCCGTGGCAGACCAAGTGCCATGATTGATCGCAATTCGACGCTCTCGTGCATGGCCCCGAAATAGCATGCCCCGCCCGCCCCTGGCTTCTGCGGAGCGACGTCGTCTGCTATAGTCCATGCCGGTACCGAGTTTATGCGGGTATATCGGCTTAACCGTCAGATGGCCTGACGAGCCGTCACAAATGGAGGCGAACATGTATCGCGGGCTGCTTTTGGTGCTATCGCTTGTACTGGGAGCCCCTGCCACGGCCGGCGCCGAGACGGTTGCACAAACCTTGCGGCAATTCGGCTTGCTCGGCACCTGGGCGGACGATTGCAGCCAGCCGGCCGCCAGCAATAATTTTCACACGGTCTATCGGGCGTTGCCGAACGGCAATGTCGAGCGCACCTACTACAACGCGCCCGGCAAGATTTATAACCAATACGTGTTGTCGCGCGTGAACCGGGTTTCCGCCGATCAAGTATTTTATTCGCAGAAAGGCGGCGCCGGACGCATCGATGTCGTTCTGATTGTCGCCGACAATCGCTACCATGTGCTGTCGTCGCAGAATCAGAACGGTATCGTTTACGTGCGCGACGGCAGGTTCACCGAGCACGCCGGCGACGGCAAGAGCGCCGGCTTGGAAAGTCCGTGGCAGACCAAATGCCACGACTGAAACATTCGAGGTATTAAGCCTGCTTCTCGGGCGTGCGAACGACGAGCCCGTCGAGTTCCTCGCTCACCTTGATCTGGCACGACAGCCGCGAATTCGCCCGCACGTCGTAGCCGAAGTCGAGCATGTCCTCTTCCATCGGCGAGGGCTCGCCCACCTTCTCGCGCCAGGCCTCCTCGATATAGACGTGGCAGGTGGCGCAGGCGCAGGCGCCGCCGCATTCCGCCTCGATGCCGGGAATGGCGTTCTTGATCGCCGTCTCCATGACGGTGGAGCCGAGCACGGCCTCGACCGTGCGCGAGGCGCCGCTATGGGCGATATAGGTGATCTTCGGCATACGCGACGTGAGGCGGGAAAAGCGCCGGAATTGGCGCGGCTTCCTATACCGACATTCGGTGCAACGCGCCAGTGCGCCGCGATCACCCTTCCCGCAGCAGCTCGGCGATCAGCGCGCGCGCCTCGGCCACGGCTTGCGCCAGGCGGTCGACAGCCGCGCTGCATTCTGACGGCGCCGCGCCGGCGGCGCGCTCGGCCGCCTCCGCCGCGCGCGCGACGCCGGCCGCGCCGATGCCGGAGGCCGACCCCTTCAGCGTGTGCGCGAGCGGCGCCACCGCCGCCACCCCGCCCGCCCGCATGCGCACCAGCAGCATTGCCGCCTGCCGATCGAACAGCTCGAGCAGCTCGCGCTCGAGGCTGCGGTCGCCGAAGGTCATGCGCGCCAGCTGGCTGCGGTCGATGGCGGCGTCCGCGACGGCCGGCTCGCGTCGCTCGGTTGCAAATTGCGCCATGTGTCCTCCCCCACGGGTTTGCTTGTTGTTGCGGCCGAATTTGACACACGCGGGACAAAACCGAGGTAAATGCGCGACGCTGTTGTGGCGGGCATCCCCCCGCAAGTGCGGGCGTGGTTAAAGGGGCAGTAATCGCAACCGCAAGCGGCCCGCCGCGACAGCCGGGATCGCCGCAGGACGGCCGCAATTCCTCCGGCATGATCGCGCCAAGGCGGGCTGGATCGGGCGCGATCCGCTGGTTCCAGCGCGGCCATCATGGTTAACAGTCGGTTAACGATGATGAAAAACTCCCTACCACTTCGGTTTCTTTCGTGTTGCCAAGGCGATAGGATGCGGGCCGAGGGGTAAAAGGGACGACGTGCGCGTCAAATCCGCACCGTTCCAGCAGGTTCCCGCGCGCATGACGCGGCCCGACGGCGACGTCGTGGGCCGTGGCTATTGTTCAGCGTAAAAGCGAGGCGACGACCGAAATGGCCAACAGTCCGCAAAAAACCAAAGAAGCGACGGAAGCAGCGCTCGACGCCATCCAGGAGGCGCTCGGCAGACGCCAGGGCGATCCGCGCCCGGCCGCTTCGCTCGCCGCGCCCGCCGAGGCCGAGCTGACGCCCGCGGCCGCGGCCGACCTGTTCCACGAGACGCCGCCGGCGGAGAACTGGACCGATACGGCGTCGCCGCGCCGCGCCGCCAACGACGACCGCGCCAATATCGGTCAGATCCTGCAGGCGTTGCACCGCCGCCCGACCCGCAAGCCGTATATCGTCGCCAGCGGCGCCGCCTTCGTCTGGACCGCCCTCGCGCTCACCATCGCCTATCTCTACGGCAGCGAACTGCAGGCGCTGTTTGCCACCCCGCGCATCGGTTTCGCCACGCTCATCGCCATCGCCAGCGCCATCGTGGTGCCGGTGGTCTTCTTCTACGTGCTCGCCCACATGTTCAGCCGTGCGCAGGACATGCGCATGGTCGCCGAATCCATGGCGGCCGTCGCCATGCGTCTCACCGAACCCGAGACCTCGGCGCGCGATTCGATCGTCAGCGTCGGCCAGGCCATCCGCCGCGAGGTCGCCGCCATGGGCGACGGCGTCGAACGCGCGCTCGCCCGCGCGGCCGAGCTGGAAGCGCTGGTGCACAACGAAGTGCGCATCCGCGACCTGCTGCGCGACCTCACCAACCAGCGCGAGACCCTGGTCGGCCAAGCCGAACAGGTGCGCGCCGCCATCGCCAATGTGCATCTCGACCTCTCGCACGACATCGCCTCGGTCGGCGACCTGGTGGCCGACAAGGTCAACGAGGTGGCGCAGCGCGTCACCCGCTCGCTTACCGACAAGGGCGAACACATCACCCTGGCGCTCGGCCATGCCGGCGATTCGATGATCGACGCCTTGACCGACCGCGGCTCGACTTTGCTCGACCGCCTGGAAACCACCAGCGACAAGGCTTCCACCGCCATCACCTCGGCCAGCGAGCAACTGACCGCCAGCCTCACCTTCAAGACCGAGCACGTGCAGGAGGAGTTCGACGCACTCGCCGCCCGCCTGCAGCAGCTGATGACCGTCCGGCTCGACCAGGTCGCGCAGGGCTTCGCGCAGAAGGCCGCCGTCACCATCGAGACCATGGCGGGCCGTTCGCAGCAGTTCAGCGACACGCTCATCGACAGCAGCGCGCACTTGGCCGACGAGATCGGCGCCCGCGCCGATCAGGTCGATGCGACGCTCAAGGCCAGCGGCGAGGCGGTCAAGGACATGCTGGCGGCGCGCCTCATGGCCTTCGAGGATATGTTCAACCACGGCGGCACCGAGCTCAGCGAGAAGATCGCGCGCGAGTCCGGCACGCTCGGCAACCTGATCACCCGCCACATCGCCGAATTCGATCGCACCGTGAAGACCTATGGCGGCGAACTGGTGGAGCGGCTGGGCCAGCGCACCCAGGACGTCGCCGAGTCGATGCGCAATTACGTCGATACCTTCGACCAGCGCGTCAGCAACCGCACCGGCGAGATCAATATCACCCTCGATACGCGGCTCACGCAGTTCGAGAACGTGCTCGGCGAGCGCCTGAGCGGCCTCGCCAAGACGCTGACCGACGGCGGCAGGGAGGTCGTCGGCGCCCTCGATAAACGCATCGAGGAGGTTGCCGGCACCATCGCCGCGCGCGGCGACGAAGTGGCGAACGCCATCGGCGCCAAGGTCGGCCAGATCGACCAGACTCTGGGCGCGCGCGCGCTCGATGTCGCCAATACCCTCGACAACCGCATTGGCCGCTTCGAGGAACTTCTCGTCGGCCGCGCCGAAAAGGTCACCGGCGAGATCGAAACCCGCACCAAGGCCGCCGCCGACGCGCTCAACGCGCGCATGGAGCAGCTCAGCCAATCGATCAAGAGCAACGCCTCGGAGGCCGAGAAGTCGCTCGGCACGCTGGCGCTCAACACCGTGGAGGCGATCCGCGGCAGCGCCGGCGAGGCGGAGCGCACGCTGGTCGGCATGAGCGAGACCGTCGCCCGCACCGTCACCGGCAAGGCCGAGGAGATTTCCACCGCCGTCACCCAGCGCACCAACGAGATGGCGACCTTGCTGTCCGACAAGCATGGCGGCGTGCTGGCGGCGATCGGCGAGAAGGGAGCGCAGTTCGCCTCCGACATCACCAAGGCCACCGATCAGGCGATGGCCTCGATCGAGGCGAAGGGCCTGACCTTCACCCGCTCGCTGCTCGACAACGGCGGCGATATCGCCCGCCAGATCAACACCGCCGGCGAGACCGCCGCCAGCAGCGTGACGCGCACGTTCAACGAACTCAACGACACCGCGCAAAAGGCGATCGCGCAGTCGCAGGAAACCGCGACCACGACCGTGCGCGAGATGTTGGAAACCCACAACATGCTGCGCGCCGACACCACCGCTCTGTTCGAGCGGCTGCGCGAAGCCAACATCATGCTGCAGGAAGTGCTGTCCGGCTCGCACGAGAACATGAGCGCGCTGGAAAACACCCTGATGCTGCGCGTCTCGGAATTCGTCAACGCCATGCACGACGTCACCGCCTCGACCGGCGAGGCCACCGACCGCGTGGAACGCAACATCACCAATTTCCGCGACATCACCGCGCGCGCCGTCACCGATCTCGGCCAGTTGGCCGAGCAGTTCGACCTGCACGGCAGCGAACTCGCCAAGGCCGCCGAGCAGATCGACAACAGCAACCGGCATACCGAGGACATGGTCAACGAGCGCCGCGTCGATCTCGACTCGCTGGTCTCCACCCTCGACATCCGCACCGAGGACATCGAGCAGCGGCTCAAGCGCTTCTCCGGCCTCTTGGACGAGTCGCTGGAGGCCGCTTCCACCCGTGCGCGCGAAGTCGCCCGCATG
The DNA here is from genome assembly GCA_016201085.1 of Hyphomicrobiales bacterium. Lineage (GTDB taxonomy): Bacteria > Pseudomonadota > Alphaproteobacteria > Rhizobiales > Xanthobacteraceae > Pseudolabrys. The sequence continues at coordinate 7,175 of JACQDO010000092.1, forward strand.
GTCTCGGAGTCGAGCGCCGAAGGCACCCGCGCGATTTCCGAGCAATACGAACGCGTGCGCGAAAACGCCGAGGACGAGCGCCGCCGCGCCAGCGAGGCGATGCGCACGATCTACGAGCAGACCTCGGGCGACACCCAGGCGCTGTTCCGCGAGGCCAACGAGCGCTTCGCCGAGGCGGTGCAGGGCATGAAGCAGATGGCGGCCGAAATGCAGCGCGAACTCGAGGCCACCCGCTCCGAGCTGCGGCGCGGCGTGTTCGAGCTGCCGCAGGAGACCGCCGAGAGCGCCGCGCAGATGCGCCGCGTCATCGTCGATCAGATCGAGGCGCTGGCCGAGCTCAACCGTATCGTCGCCCGCCACGGCCGCAATCTCGACGCGGTCGAGCCGGTGACGCGCCGCGCCGAGCCGACGCTGGCCATTGTCGGCGGCCGCAGCGAGCCGGTGACGCCGCCGCGCAACGAGTTCCAGCCGCCGCGCGCGACACCGCGCAGCGAGCCCAGCAACTTCGCGCCGGCAGCGCGCCGCGCCGAAGCGCCGGCGCTCAGCCCGAGCCAGCAAGTCGCCGGCCGCGGCTGGCTCAGCGACCTGCTCAACCGCGCCTCAAGCACCGAATCGGAGCCGGCGCGCGAATTCCCGCGCGAAACCTCACGCGAAGCCCCGCGCGCGCCGGCGCGCGGCCCGGAGGAGCGCAGCCCGCGCCACAGCATCGAATCGCTCGATTCGCTGTCGGTCGACATCGCCCGCATGATCGACCACGACGCCGCCGCCGACCTGTGGGACCGCTACAAGCGCGGCGAACGCAACGTGTTCACCCGCCGGCTCTACACCCTGCAGGGCCAGCAGGCGTTCGACGAGATTCGCAAGAAATATCGCGCCGACCGCGAGTTCAAGCAGACGGTCGACCGCTATATCGGCGAGTTCGAGCGGCTCTTGGAGGAAGTCTCGCGCGACGACCGCGGCCAGGTGGTGGCGCGCACCTACCTCACCTCGGAAACCGGCAAGGTCTACACCATGCTGGCGCACGCCGCCGGGCGCTTCGACTAGGGCGCGGACTTATAACCGCGCAGCAAAAACCGATTTTTGCGAGCCGCCGACAAATGTCCGCTGTCCGCAGCATTATTAGTTTTCCAGGCGCATGATCTCTACAAAATTATCCTATGCGCGCGGCTAGAGTTGGCGTTTTTACACAACCAAGACCCATCAGCGACATTGGCAGTGCTTTTCGTCTCTCTCTCTCTCTAAAAACGCCGTAAAAAGTAGGCTGGCACCTCGCGCGGCCCCCCATTCGGGTGGCTCCTCGTGTGGCTTTCTCGTCACATGCCAGCAAATTTTGCGGTGGGTGCTAGCGATGCGTTTGACGTGCGCGTGTTGTGGACGGATGCTCGAAATTAAGAAACTTGGCAAAACGCATTTCAGCGTTGTGCCTTGGGGTTGTCTGTAGTGCCTAGGGGGGCGTCATGTTGCGTTTTGTGCGTCGTTTGATCACAAGCACGGCGTTGCCGGGCATCATCGCAATTGCGGCCGCTGGTACGTTCGGGGTTCGGTCGGCAGGGGCCGCCCCGGTCGAGTATGTGAAGGTCTGTAGCCTTTACGGCGCGGGCTGCTTTTACATCCCGGGAACCGATACCTGCGTAAAATTAGACGTTGGTGCTGAAGGCGGATGGGGTAACAGCCATACCAATTTCAATGTCATTCCTAATTTCGACGTCAATGGTACCGGCGGGGTGTGGGGCGTGAACGGCGGCATGATGTTCGGCATCCCCGGAACGCCCATTTATCTTGGTCCACGGATTGGCATTTTGTCCGGTGGAATGAGCGGTACCACATCAAATCCGCCAGCCTCGCCGACCTTCGCATATACGGTTGCTCGCGGGACGGCTGTCTATGGCGAAGTCGAATTTGGTACGCGGCTGAGAGCAGTTTTTAACAACGTACCTAGCGGAGTGAGGCTTTTCGTTAGTGCCGGTGCTGCGTCGGTCAAAACGAACGTAACTGGGACAAGTGGTGGTTTCACCGTCAGCGACAGCAGTACAAACACCGGCTTCACCGGTGCGGTCGGCGTCGGGTACGAGATTGAGAATACACCGCTCACGCTAACGGCGCAGTACCGCTACATCAACGTTCCAAGCACCACTATCAATATTCCAGGCGCGGTGCCGATCTCCGGAAATATCAATGTCTTTACGTTCGGTGCGCAGTGGGCGTTCGGCGGCTCTTCGGACCGAATAATTCGCACGACAAACATAAGGTCACAGAATCGATAAGGTCTTGCGGCGATGCGTTGGTCGCGAATGGCCCAAAGCGGATACCCCCAACCGCGCCGATGAATGTCTGCTATCGGGGATAAAGCGAACTTACCGCACGGCGTATTTTATCAGGTCACGCTCTAATTCGGCAAAACGCCGCTGACGAAAATTTGGGTGGGCGCGGCACACCGGGCCCGCCTTTTCGTTTGGTGAAATAAGCACCGCGATAACCGTGGCGCGCGGCCGCGGCGAAATGTCCGGCTGCCGCATTGATGTAGATCAATTTAGCCGCAGCTAAACAAAAGATAGTCCGCTGTTACAAGCGCTCCATCGACTTCCGATTCCAATACGTCGATTTATGTGCTGCGCAATTTGCAGCGACGCCGCTACTGGCGCAAGGCCGGCAGGCCGCACAAGGGAGGAATAAAACATGTCTCGTAAGTTCACTCGCCGCAAGTTCATGGCCGCGACGGCTGCCGGCGCGGCAGCGGCGACGTTCAAATTCCCGGCGCCGGCCATCGCGCAAGCCGCGCCGTTCAAGCTAGGCTTGCTGACCGTCAAGACCGGCCCGCTGGCGCAAGGCGGCATCCAGATGGAACAGGGCGTCGTCACGTACCTGAAGGAGAAGAACTATACTTTCGCCGGCCGCAAGGTCGCATTCATCTCCACCGATACCGGCGGCAATCCGGCCGGCGCCAAGACCAAGGCGCAGGAGCTGATCGAGCGCGAAAAGGTCGATGCCATCCTCGGCCCGCTCGCCGCCTTCGAGCTGCTGGCGATCACCGACTACATCAAAGAGCAGAAGACCCCGATGCTCAGCCTGGCCGCCGCCGAGGACATCACGCAGCGGCGTCCGAATCCGTATTTCCTGCGGCCCGCCTCGTGCTCGTCGCAGGCCATGCACCCGATGGCCGATTTCGCCGCCAAGGAACTCAAGCTCAAGCGCGTCGTCACCGTCTCGGAAGACTTCGCCTATGGCTACGAGCAGATGGGCGGCTTCCAGCAGACCTTCGAGACCAACGGCGGCAGGATCACCAAGAAAATATGGGCGCCGATCGTCACCCCCGACTACACGCCCTATCTGGTGCAGATCCAGGATTGCGACGGCGTCTGCCAGGGCTTCGCCGGCTCCAACCCGCTGCGCTTCATGAAGCAATACGTGGCGGCCGGGCTGAAGCTGCCGGTGGTGACCGGCCAAAGCGGCGGCGACGACGCGTTGCTGCGCAGCTACGGCGACGAGGCGCTCGGGCTCTACAGCTCATGCCCCTACACGCTCGACCTCGCGACCGACAGCAACAAGCGCTTCATTGCCGCAATGAACAAGGACTACGGCGTCGATCCCGGCCAGTATGCCGCCGGGCTCTATGTCTCCGCCGCCGTGGTCGAGGCCGGATTGCAGAAGACCAACGGCAAGTCGGACGACAAGGAAGCCTTCGTGAAAGCCCTGCGCGCGGTCGAGCTGAAGGATACCCCGCGCGGACCGCTGAAATTCGATCATCTCGGCAACGTGGTCGGCAATTTCTACGTCCGCCATTGCGAGAAGGCGAACGGCAAGCTGATCAACAAGACGGTCAAGACCTATCAGAACGTGAGTCAGTTCTGGACCTATGACGAGAAGAAGTTCCTCGAGCAGCCGGTCTATTCGCGCGATTTCCCGCCGCTCAAGACGTCATGATGGGCAAGACCTAAAGCGCAAACGGGCGCCGCGTTGGCGCCCGTTTTGTTTGCGGCGGCTCACGTATCAACGCGGGCCGCTTCTTCTCGGCTTTTTCGCTACCTCGACCGCGCGCGCGCACGGTTGGCGTCGTCGGCCGGCGCGGACGAGCCGCCGCCGAACAGCAGACGGCTGGGATTGCGGTCGATGTTCTTCAAGGTCTGATCGGCCGTGTTCAGCACGCGCCGGGCGTCGGCGCCGAGCGAATTGAGCTGCTTGGTGCCGGTCGCGGCGAACAGGTTGAATGACTTGGTGATCTCGTCGGTGCGCTTGTCGAGATTATCGATCAACGTATGCAGCGAGCGCGCCGCCTCGTTGATTTCGCCGCCTTTACCGTCGGCGCCGCCGGTCAGATTTTGCAGTCCCTCGGCGATCCGTTCGATGCGTTCGGAATTGCGCGCCAGCGTCTCGGTGAATTTCTGCAGATTGTCCAGCGAGGCATGGAACGCCTCGCGGTTGTCCACGATCAGTTGATCGATTCGCCGCAGCGTTTCGCGCGCGCCCTGCGTGACGTCCTGCGCGGCACCCGGCGCCGACGCCAGCATCGGCGGGTTATCCTTCGCGCCGCTCAGCATCTGTGCCGACGGGCTGCCGCCCTTGAGCGACACCGAGGCGATACCGGTGAGGCCCTGGAATTCCAGCCCCACCTCGGTGTCGGCGCGCACCGCCACCGACTTGTTGATCGATATCGCAGCGATCACCTGCTGCGGCTTCTGCGGATCGAGGGTGAGTTCGGTCACCTCGCCGACCTTGATACCATTGAATAGCACCGAGCCGCCGGTGCGCAGGCCCGACACCGAGCCCTCGAACTGCACGCGGTAGAAGGCGCGCTCGCCGGGGCCGCCGATGTTCTGGAACCAGTAGACAAAGCCAAAGACGCCAGCCACCACGGCCAGCGTGAACAACCCGATCAGCACGTAATTCGCGCGGGTTTCCATACCTACTCCAGCACCGAGGTCGAACGCATCGTAAGCCCGATTTTACCTTTCATCGCCTTCTTACTTCTTACTGCCGTTCCGCATGGTCCGCCCGCGACCGTTTTCCATGGAAATAGGCCTGCAGCCAGGGGTGTTTGGACGCCAGCATGACGTCCATGGCTCCGGCGGCGATCACCTTGCCATCGGCCAAGACCGCGATGCGGTCGCAGACCGTATGCAGGCTGTCGAGATCATGGGTTACCATGAAAACGGTCAGCCCCAAAGTGCGCTGCAAGGTCGCAATCAGGTTGTCGAACTCGCCCGCCCCGATCGGATCGAGGCCGGAGGTCGGCTCGTCGAGGAACACGATGTCGGGGTCGAGCGCCAGCGCGCGCGCCAGCGCCACGCGCTTGGTCATGCCGCCCGACAGCTCGGAGGGGAATTTCTCGCACACGCTGGCGTCCAGCCCGACCATGTCGAGCTTGGCGATCACCAGTTCGTCGAGCAGCCGTTGCGACAAATCGAGATATTCGCGCACCGGGAATTGCAGGTTTTCCCGCACCGACAGCGAGGAAAACAGCGCGCCCTGCTGGAACAGCACGCCCCAGCGCCGCTCGACCGCGCGCCGGGCGTCGTCGCTGGCCGCCGCCATGTCGACGCCGAGCACCTTGATGGTGCCGGCGCGCTTGGGCAGCAGGCCGATGATGGTGCGCATCAGCACCGACTTGCCGGCGCCGGAGCCGCCGACGAAGCCGAGGATCTCGCCGCGATAGACGTCGAGATCGACACGGTTGAGCACGATGTGCTCGCCGAAGCCGACCACCACGTCGCGCACCTCGATGATCGTATCCTTGCTGCCGTTGCCGCGCGCCATCGCTCACATCCCGATCGAGGCAAAGAAGATGGCGAACAGGCCGTCGAGCACGATCACCAGGAAAATCGATTCCACCACCGAAGCGGTGGTCTGCAGGCCGAGCGATTCCGCGCTGCCCTTGACGGCAAGCCCCTCGACGCTGGCCACCACGCCGACGATCATCGCCATGAACGGCGCCTTGATCATGCCGACCTTGAAGTGGTCGATGGTGATCGCCTCCTTCAGCCGCGACAGGAAGATGTCGGGATCGATGCCGCCGTACAGCCAGCACACGATGCCGCCGCCATAGAGCGCCGCCATCGAGCCGAGGAAGGTCAGGATCGGCACGCCGATGATCAGCGCCACGATGCGCGGCAGGATCAGCACCTCGATCGGGTCGAAGCCCATGGTACGCAGCGCGTCGATCTCCTCGCGCATCTTCATGGAGCCGAGCTCGGCGGTATAGGCGCTGCCGGAGCGGCCGGCCACCATGATGGCGACGATCAGCACGCCGATCTCGCGCAGCACCAGGATGCCGACCATGTCGACCACGTAGATGTCGGCGCCGAACTTGCGGAAATGGAACAGGCCCTGCTGCGCGATGATGCAGCCGATGAGAAAGGTGATCAGCAGGATGATCGGCACCGCGCGCCAGGCGACATTGTCGAGCTGATGCACCAGCGAGGTGAAACGGAACCCGCGCGGCCGCAGCGCGACGCGCCCGACAACGGCCACCAGCGCGCCCAGCATGTTGATGAAGGCGGTGAAGGATTCGCCGATCGCGGCGATGCTCTGGCCGATCGAGCCCAGCGCATAAGTCAGCGACTGGCCGTTGCCATGCGCCGGCGCCTGTTCCGGCTTGACGGCGTGCAGTTCGTCGATCAGCGCGCGATAGTCTTCCCGCAGGCCGGAGACGCTGGTCTGGCAGCCGCGCGCCGAGAAGTCGCGCACCAGCCGCTCTAACAGCCAGGCGCCGAAAGTATCGAGCCGCTCGACCCCGCGCATGTCGATATCGACCTGGCGCAGCTTGCCGGCCCGCGCGGTCTCGCCGTCGATCAATGCCTCGAGCGCGCGCGCGTTCTGCGCCGTCCATGCGCCGGCGCCGGCGAGCTTGAGCTGCCCGCCTTGCGCCTTGCCTTCCAGCAGCATGTCGCTCATATCGCGTGTAGCCTCTGCTCTTGCTTACCTCCCCTGAAAGGGGGAGGTCGGCGCGTGAGCGCCGGGTGGGGGTCAGTCGCGAGAAGCCTTGGCAGAAATTTGACCCCTCCCCGGACCGCCTTGCGGCGGTCCGACCCTCCCCTTTCAGGGGAGGACCTATGGCCGATTCCGTGTCTTTGACCCTCACCCTCGCCGTCGAGCGCTGGCCGATTGCCGGCTCCTTCGCCATCAGCCGCGGCGCCAAGACCGAGGCGGTCGTGGTGGTGGCGGAAATTGGCGACGGTTATGCGCGCGGGCGCGGCGAATGCGTGCCCTATGCGCGCTATGGCGAGAGCGTCGAGAGCGTGAGTGCCGCCATAGAGGCCATGCGGCCGGCTCTGGCGGCGGGGCTGACCCGCGAGGCGCTGCAAACGGCGATGCCGGCCGGCGCCGCGCGCAATGCGCTCGACTGCGCCTTCTGGGACTTGGCGGCCAAGCGCAGCGGCCGCCGCGTGCACGAACTGGCGGGGCTGGCCGCCCCGCGACCGCTCACCACCGCCTTCACCATCTCGCTGGGGCCGCCCGCCGATATGGCCGCGGCGGCGGGAAAGGCGAAACAGCGCGCTCTGCTCAAGGTGAAGCTCGGTAGCGATGGCGATGCGGCCCGCATTGCCGCCGTGCGCGCCGCGGCACCCAAGGCCACGCTTATTGTCGACGCCAATGAGGGCTGGAACGACGGCAACCTCGCCGCCAATCTCGCCGCCTGCGCCGCGGCCGGCGTGGTGCTGGTGGAGCAGCCGCTGCCGGAAGGACGCGACCGGGCGCTTAGCCGTCTCCAGCGGCCGATTCCCGTGTGCGCCGACGAGAGCGTGCACGACCGTACTTCGCTGGCGGCGCTCGCCGGCAAATACGACGCGGTCAACATCAAGCTCGACAAAGCCGGCGGGCTGACCGAGGCCTTGGCCATGACCGAGGCCGCCAAGCAGGCCGGTTTTGTCATCATGGCCGGCTGCATGGTGGCCACCTCGCTGGCCATGGCGCCGGCCATGCTGGTGGCGCAGTCCGCCGCCTTTGTCGATCTCGATGGGCCGCTGCTGCTGGCCAAGGACCGCCCCGACGGGCTGCGTTACGCCGACAGTCTGGTTTACCCGGCTACCCCCGCGCTGTGGGGCTGAGCCCACACGAATATTCCGGGCAATTGACATTCCTCAATGCCGCTATGCCCGGTTGCGCGCACAAGTGCATCCTTGACGCCGTTGTTCGTCAGCGCCGCCGGATGCCGATGTCGCCATCGTCCAAACTCTCCGAATGCCTGCTCGCGCATGCTTTGCTCTGCCGGGAGATTGCGCGCGAGTGCGTGAACGAGCAGATCGCCGCCGAACTCGAGCGACTGGCGGATGAATGCGACCAGGCGGCGGCCAAGGCCCCGCCCGCGCCTGAGCAAGGCGGGCGCTTGCACTGATTTCGGGTGCGTGAGAGCAACACGGCCCGCCTCCAACCCACCGAGCTGGCGCACCTCTGTTAACATCGTCGTGAACCGCGTGATCTACGGCGCCGGTGCCGGTGGGCTGATCGGCTGGGCGGCGGCGGGCGGCTCGTCGGCCGTTTGGACCGGCGTCGGCATAGGCGCAGGGACCGGCCTGGTCGCGCCGCTGGTCTTGGCGCGCTGAAACCAAAACAACCCGGTCTCCTTGCGGTGACCGGGGATTATTTTGAGCCGCGATACGACGGCTTCTATCATTCGATTCGATCGTCACGCTGCGGCGCGAATGCCGCGGCGGTTATTCGCACGTTCGCCGATTGTGGCGACCCTGGCCGCACCAAGCCGGCCCCGCATTGCAGAGTTCCCTCGCGGAACACGGTTTTGCTTCTCAACCGCCTGAATTCTCTCACGAAATATCCCCGCTTTTTGGTTAACCAAACCTTTCCGTTGGCGCAGTCTTCGGCCTACACTTGCGGCAAGATAGCCACGCTGAGATCGGCGTAAGACCGATAACGGGGGGACGGGGGTCATGCGTATTGCGAGTCTGGCGCTCTGCGCCGCGATGCTGGCGTCCAGCGCGACGTCGGCGTCGGCGACCATGCTCATCGCCGGCGATCGCGGCGGCCAGATCGGCCGCTATCTGCAAACCTTCGCCCAGGTGCGCTCCTCCGGCGAGCGCGTCATCGTCGACGGCAACTGTCTGTCGGCTTGCACATTGGTGCTCGGCCTGGTGCCGCGCTCGCGCGTCTGCGCCACCGCGCGCGCGCGCTTCGGCTTCCACGCCGCCTGGATGCCGGACAGCGACGGCCGCCCCGTCACCAGTCCGATGGGCACGCAGGCGCTATGGAATATCTATCCGGCGCATGTGCGCCGCTGGATCAGCCGGCACGGCGGCCTGTCGCGCAAGATGATCTATTTGGAAGGCCGCGATCTCGACGGCATCGTGGCGAGCTGCGATACACCGACGCGGCGCGCGCAGACTCGTTCACAGGACCGCCTGACCACGGGCTCGCTGCGCTACGAACGCGCAAGCGCCGCCAACGATCGCCGCTAGCGCCATCGCCGCATAGGCGCGGTTGCCGAACGACGCATAGAGCACGCCCGACAATCCCATGCCGCCGGCCATCGCCGCGCCCAGCGCCATCGCCAGATAGCCTTGCGCGGTGGCGCTCTGTCCGGCCGGCGTGGTGCGCGCGAGATAAGTCAGCGCGCCGAGATGCGTGGCGCCGAACGACAGCGCGTGCAGCAGTTGCAGCCAGGGCAGCATCGCCACCGGCGGATCGAGCGCCATGCCGGCCCAGCGCAGCGCGGCGCCGACGCTGCCTACCATGAGCAGCACGATCGGCTGGAAGAATGCCGGCAGCCTTCCTGAGAAAGCGAACAGCACGATCTCGGCGACCACGCCCAGCCCCCACAGCGCGGCGATGACGGTGCCGTCCAGTCCGGCGGCGCGCCATTCCAGCGCCGAGAAACCGTAGAACATGGCGTGGCTGGCCTGGATCAGGCTGGCCGCCGCCAGCACGGCGAGGAAGGCGGGATCGCGCAGCAGGCGCCTGCGCGGCATCGGTGGCTCGCTCGCGCTGGGCGCCGGGCTCGACAGCGGCGCCAGGGTGCAGGCGGTGAGCGCGGTGAGCGCGCTCGCCGCCACGATCAGCCAGATCAGATGGCGCGCCGGAATCAGGTCGGCGGCAAAACCGGCGGCGAAATTACCGAGGATGAAAGTGGCCGAGCCCCACAGCCGCACCGGTCCATAGGCGCGGCCGCGCGGCGTCAGGCCCTTGAAGGCATAGGTTTCCGCCAGCGGCATGATCGGCGTGAAGACGAGCGAGGCCAGCGCATAGACGATGAGGATCGCGGTCGCGCCTTCGGCCAAGCCGACCAGGACATAGCCGGCCACGCTCAAGCCGCAGGTCAAAATGAGGGCGGCGCGCAGGGCATCGCGGCGGTCGGCCTGACGGGTGACCAGCGGTATCGCCAGGATGCGCAGCCACATCGGCATGGCCAGCACCAGGCCGATGGTTCCTGGGTCGAGCCCCTTGGCCTGCAGCCAGACCGGAAAGAACGGCATCTGGATGCCGGCCACGACGAAGAAGGCGGCATAAAGGGCCGCCAGGCGGGTCGCGAAGCCAATCCTCAGGTGCCGGTCGTCCATGCCTGCTAGCCGAATCAAGTCGCACGATTCATAACAGGTGCCATGGCGACCGAGGTCTCTACCAACCAAGTTCTGGCCAATGAGGTGCTAGCGCCCCTGCCGGAGGTGGCGCTGAGCGAGCCGGACTACCGGGCGTTCTGCGCGGCGCTGGAGGCGAGCGCGCGCGGCCGCGCCTTCCTCGCCGAATATGCCCGGCGCAACCGCCATGCCGACACCGAAATCGTGCTGGCCGCGCTTGAGCGGCTGGAGGCGCAGGTCGCGCGCCAGGCCGCCAGCACGGAAGCCGACCGCATCCGGCAGGAGCTGCGCGCGCTATTGGCCGCGCTCGCCGGCGCGCAGCCGCTGATCGACGCCAGCTCCGCCGCCATCAAGGCGGCCAAGCTCGCGGCGCTGATCGGCTTCGTGCGGCATCGCATCGAAAGCATCGTGGCGCCGGCGCGCGAGCCGTCCGCGCTGCCGCCCGAAGTGGCCGCGCTGATCATGCTGGACGCCGAACCGGCGGAAGAGCCGGCGCCGGAGGCCGCGCGCGCGCATCTGACGGTGGTGCCGCCGGCCGAACAGCCGGAACTGCCGATCCCCGCGCCCGCCGCCGGGCCGCCGCCAGCGATCGCGCTGGTACAGGCTATGCCGGAAGCGCCGCCGGCGTCGGAAACGATTCAACCGCTGCCGGAGAACGCCGCGCCTGCGCCAGAAACGATTCAGCCGGCGCCAGAGATCGCCCTGCCGGCGTCTGAAATAATTCAGCGCCGCGCCGCGTTCATTCCGGAGGTGAACCTGTTCGACGGCGCGCCGGTAAAAGCTGCGACCGCTGCGCATGCCGTTGCCGAGCTTGCCGTCGCGGCAGCGGTTGTCGCCGAGACGCCGGTTGCCAAGCCTGCCGTCGCCGAGTTCGCCGAACTCGAGATACGAATCGTCGAAACCGTCGCCGCCACGCCGCCGCCGGCGTTCGAACTCACGTTGTCGCCGCCGACCGTCAAGCCGCCCGCCGATCCGCTCGCGCACATCATGGCGCTGAGCGACGAGGAGCGCATCGCGCTGTTCAGCTAACCGCCGTCCGAGCACGGCGGCGCTTAGCTCGTCTATGCTGAGACATTTGAAAATTCAGTGTGCCTTCATTTTGTCTTGCAATATCTTCGAATTTGCTGATCGGTCATGATAATTTTGCCGTCGTCGTCTTCGATTGCGAAATCTCCACCGTCGCTAGCGGCAAGCAGGCTGCGCACCTTGATGACCGCTTCCTGCTCCAGCGAAAATTCTTCTTTTTGGAATTTAGGTTTGTCCTTGGGACCAAACCGATGGACAAGATAATAGGCCATTACAGCCCCTTACTTTGACAGTCGCTTTATCAATTTCAGTAGCAACCATACACGGTCGGTCGCATTTGCCGCCATAACTGGAGTTATGCGCAAAGCCTTGTACAGCTTTACGAGATTGCGGGGCGCGAGCTGCAAGGCGAGCGTTCTGCAGCTATGCATTTTTCCGAGTGCGTTAGTCGCGCGGGTAATGCAATAGCGACGAATGATGTTCGCTTTTGCGAAAAACGAATTGTCCCTTCGAATCCAAAATGAGCATGCTTTTCCGCATGACTGGCACGCGATGAATGCGCATACAAAATCGCCAGTCTTCTTGAATTTGCCGCAGTGAGGGAGGAGCGTGTTTCTGCCTGATTCGCCAACTCAAAGCGCAGGCTCCAATTCAAACTCACTTCGCCGTCGGGCCTTTTTTTGCGCCCCTAAGTTTACTTGGATACGTTTCGAGTGAAAGGAAATCACATGCGCACTCACCTTATGGCAGGTGTGCACGCATCGCTGCTTGCACCGATGCCACCCGCTTGCCCAACTTGCAAGGAACTGATGATCTTCAAGAGCGCCAAGCCGTGGACGCTGATGTACGGCCACCAACTCGACCAATATACATTTGAGTGCGGCGATTGCGGGCATATGACCACCCGCATGGTTGATGAAGATCGGCTGTAGTTGTGCAACGCCGATTCGTACGCTGGGTCTAGGGAGAAGCCGGGGAACGACACAAGCCGCTCCCCGTTTCCGTCGTCGTAAGCGCGGGTCAAGTTTACAGCCGGGCCGGCCAAAGGCCGGACTCGATTGTCTGCGCATGACAACCGTTAGGTCCTCACCCCGCAATAATCTTCGCGAACAATTCCGTATCGACATTGCCGCCGGACAGCACGCCGACCACCACCTTGCCCTTCACTTCTACTTTTCCGGCGAGCAGCGCGGCGAGCCCGATGGCGCCGCCAGGCTCCACCACCAATTTCAATTCCTCGAAGGCAAAGCGCACCGCGCGCGCCACTTGCGTGTCGCTCACGGCGATGCCCTGCCCGATCAGTTCGCGGTTGATCGGGAAGGTCAATTCGCCCGGCGTGTTGGTCATCAGCGCGTCGCAGATGGTGCCGCTCATGCGCTCGTTGTGCTCGCGCCGGCCGCTGGCAAACGAGCGCAGCGTGTCGTCGAAACCTTCCGGCTCGACCGTGTAGAACTTGGCGCCCGGCACGCGCAATTTGACGCCGAGCGAGATGCCGGCGGCAAGCCCGCCGCCGGAGGCGCCCACCACCACGATCTCGGGCTCCAGGAGAAGTTGCCCAAGATCCTCGACGATCTCGCGCCCGATGGTGCCCTGCCCGGCAATGATCAGCGGATCGTCGTAAGGCGGCACCAGCGTGGCGCCGCGCTCGGCCACGAGCCTCGCAGCGATGGCGGCGCGGTCTTGCGTGTTGCGCTCGTAGGGCACGATCTCGGCGCCGAGCGCCAAGGTGCGCTCGCGCTTGAGCCGCGGCGCGTCGGACGGCATCACGATGGTGGCGCGCATGCCGAGCAAGCGCGCCGCCGCCGCCACGCCCTGCGCGTGATTGCCGGACGAATAGGCCACCACGCCGGCGCCGCGCCGCTCGGGCGGGATCGAGGCAATCTTGTTGTAGGCGCCGCGAAATTTAAAAGAACCTGTGCGCTGCAATGTCTCGGCTTTGAGGAACACGCGCGCGCCGACGCGCTCGTCGAGCACCGGCGCGTTGATCAGCGGCGTGCGCACCGCCACGCCGGCGAGCCGCTTGGCGGCCGCCTCGAGATCGGCGGCGGTGGGAACGATTTTGTCGAGGGCGCCCATGCGGGGACAAGGCTAGCGCCTGACGAACTATGGCGGCAAGAGCGCGAGGCAGTCGCGTTTCCCCTCTCCCCTTGCGGGAGAGGGTGGCGAGCGAAGCGAGCCGGGTGAGGGGTCGGCGCCAAACGCAGAGTCCGGACCCCTCACCCGCCCTCGCTCGGCTTCGCCTCCACTCGGGCACCCTCTCCCGCAAGGGGCGAGGGAAAGTGAGATTGCCTTACGCCGCCAGCTTACGCGCGGCGGTAAGGGCGCTTACGCCGCCACCCGACCCTGCTTGCCGCGCCAAGTGCGGGCGCCCTCGGACACATGCGCGAGAAAAATCCGCGCGCTCTTTTGCCACGTCATGCCGAGCGCGAAGTCGCGGCAATCGGCGCGCGAACAGTCCAGCGCGGCCAGGCACGCCCGCCGCAAATCCTCATCGAGCGCGCCCACCGGCGCTCGATCGGTATTTTGCCCGATCACGTCGCGCGGCGCCGCCGCCGGGAAAGCCGCCACCGGCAGCCCGCTCGCCAAGGCCTCCAGCAGCACCAGGCCAAAGGTGTCGGTGCGGCTGGGAAACACGAACACGTCGGCGGCGGCGTAGATCTCGGCCAGTTGCTCGCCCTGGCGCGCGCCGATGAA
>JACQDO010000093.1 GCA_016201085.1 Hyphomicrobiales bacterium
ACGTTGCCGAGCCCGATCAGGCCGATCGGCGTCGAGCCGCCGAGGATGGCGTTGGTCGCCTCGCCGCCGCCCTTGAACGGCACGCGCACCCAGTCGCCGCCTTTGTCGCGCTTGAGTGCGTCCATGTAGACGACGCACGGGATCGACGCCGTCAGGTAGCTCAGCGTTCCCGCCTTCTGCTTCGACACCGCGACCAGCTCGTCGACCGTCTTCGCCTTGAGGTCGGAGTTGATCACCAGCACCTGGATCAGATGGAACAGGTTGACGATCGGGGCGAGGCCTTTTTCCGGATCGTAGGAGATGTTTTTGAACAAGAACTGATTGTAGGCGATGGTGTCGACGTTGATGATGCAGATGGTATAGCCGTCCGGCGTGGCATCCTGGCAGGCGCGCGCGGCGAGGCCGCCGGATGCGCCGGGGCGGTTTTCGATGATCAGCGGCTGGTTGTTGAGATGCGGCCGCATCGATTCGCCCAGCACGCGCATGAAGATGTCGCTGATGCCGCCGGCGCTCGAGGTGGTGAGCACGCGGATCGGGCGGGTCGGATAATCGTCGGCGGCGAGCGCCGATGTAGCAAAAACGCTGGCGGCGATGGCCGCCGCGGCCAGTATTTTTTTCATGTGGTCCTCCCTCTCCGCCGTCATCGTCCGCGAAGGCGGACGATCCAGTATACGCTGGCGCCTCATGTCAGCCGAGGCGCTTGTGATTACTGGATGCCCGCTTTCGCGGGCATGACCGTTGCTATTGTTCAGCCTGCCAACTTCGCTTTCACCATCCCGCTCGCCTTGCCGAAATCCATCTGCCCGGCATATTTGCCGCGCAAGCTGCCGATCACCTTGCCCATGTCCTTCATGCTGGCTGCGCCGGTCTCCTTGATGGCCGCCTCGATGGCCGCCGCCATCTCGGCCTCCGACATTTGTTTCGGCAGGTAGCCGGAGATGATGGCGATCTCCTCCTGCTCCTGCTTGACCAGGTCGGCCCGGCCGCCCTTCTGGTAGAGCTCGACCGATTCATGGCGCTGCTTGATCATCTTTTGCAGAATGCCGAGCACTTCGGCGTCGCCGAGCGCCGGCTTGCCTGCCCCGCGCGCCTCGATATCGGCGTTCTTGAGGGTGGAATTGACCATGCGCAGGGTGGAGACCGCCCGCTCGTTCTTGGCCTTTTGAGCTTCGGTCAAGGCTTTATTGATGTCGTCGCGGATCACGGGGGAGCCCCTTTCCTTAGACTTTTATCTGCTGGGGGCGGCGTGAATCGGCCCCTTGCCTCTCCTCTTATAATACGCAACTAAGAGGCCATGACCCAGCCGTCAAAGCCTGCCGCCGGCCCTGCTCCGGGCGCTTGGATTGAGCCCAAGCCGACCGCGCTTCTGGTGCTGGCCGATGGCACCGTGCTGGAGGGATGCGGGCTGGGGGCGATCGGCACCGCGGTCGGCGAGGTCTGCTTCAACACCGCCATGACCGGTTACGAGGAAATCCTCACCGACCCCTCCTATGCCGGGCAGATCATCACCTTCACCTTCCCCCATATTGGCAATGTCGGCACCAACGAGGAAGACATCGAGACCGTCAACATGGCGGCGACGCCGGGCGCGCGCGGGGTCATTCTACATAGCGCCATCACGCGGTCGTCGAACTACCGCGCCAGCCGGCATCTCAACGACTGGCTCAAAAGCCGCGGCATCGTCGGGCTGGCCGGCATCGACACCCGCGCGCTCACCGCGCTGATCCGCGAGAAGGGCATGCCCAACGCCGTGATCGCGCACGCGCCCGACGGCAAATTCGATCTCGCCGCGCTCAAGAAAGAAGCCAAGGCCTGGCCGGGCCTCGTCGGCATGGACCTGGTGCCGATGGTGACGAGCGGCCAGCGCTTTTCCTGGGACGAGACGCCGTGGGCCTGGGGCGAGGGCTTCGGCCGCCAGGACAAGCCGGATTTCCATGTAGTGGCGGTCGACTACGGCATCAAGCGCAACATCCTGCGGCTGCTCGCCGGTTCGGGGTGCAAGGTGACGGTGGTGCCGGCCAAGACCTCGGCCGAAGACATCATGGCGCTCAAGCCGGACGGCGTGTTCCTGTCGAACGGGCCGGGCGATCCGGCGGCGACCGGGCAATACGCCGTGCCGGTAATCAGGACGCTGATCGACAGCGGCACTCCCACGTTTGGCATTTGCCTCGGCCACCAGATGCTCGGCATCGCGGTCGGCGGCAAGACCATGAAGATGCATCAGGGCCACCACGGCGCCAATCATCCGGTCAAGGACCTCACCACCGGCAAGGTCGAGATCACCTCGATGAACCACGGCTTCGCGGTCGACAAGGACTCGCTGCCGAAGAATGTCGAGCAGACGCACGTCTCGCTGTTCGACGGCTCCAACTGCGGCATCGCGCTGAAAGACAGACCGGTGTTCTCGGTGCAGTACCACCCGGAGGCTTCGCCCGGCCCGCGCGACAGCCATTATCTGTTCACCCGCTTCGTCGACATGATGCGGCAGGCCAAAGACGGCAAAAAACGCAAGATCGCGTGAGGCGCGTCCCGGCGTTGACACCCATCGGGTTACAACATATCGTGCCGCATGATCCGCAGTTTCCGGCATCGGGGACTGAGACTGCTGCATGAACGCGGCGATGCATCGCGTATTCATGCGGCCCACCGCAACCGGATTGCGCGAATTCTCGGCTATCTGAACATGGCGCGGGCGCCGCGTGACATGGATTTTCCGGGACTTCGTCTGCACCCGTTAACCGGAAATTTGAGCGGGTTCTGGAGTGTTTCCGTTTCGGGCAACTGGCGCATCATCTTTCGCTTCGAAGATAACCACATCTGCGACGTCGATCTGGTCGACTACCATTGAGGTGACATCATGCCGACGCTCAATCCGCCGCATCCCGGCGAAGGACTGAAGGAGGATGTGCTCATCCCGCTCGGCTTGACGGTCACCGAGACGGCCAAGGCGCTCGGCATCAGCCGCAAGACTTTGTCGGAAATCGTCAACGGCAAGTCGCCGATCACGCCGGACATCGCGGTCCGTCTGGAGCGCGCTTTCTCCAATCCGCCGGCCGACATGTGGCTGCGCCTGCAGGCGGCTTACGATCTGCGTCGCGCCGAACACCGATTGAAGAAAAGTTCCGTGCGCCGTCTGCGAAAGCCCGCCACGGAACGCAGGCTGCGGGTGGCGTAACGCGAATGGCCGACTGGATCAGTTTCTACGACCTGCGCCATTCGCTGATCTACGTGAATGCGCGCCATCGCGACGTGCATTACCGCCAGATCGCCGAGGACATCCGCGCACACGTGCCCTCGGCCAATGCCGCGGTGATGGACTATGGCTGCGGCGAGGCGACTTCGGCCGATCACCTGGCCGAAGCCTGCGCCCATCTCACCATGGTGGAAGCCGCGCCCAATGTGCTGGCGGCGCTGAAGGCGCGCTACGGCGGCAACGGCAAGATTTCCGTGGTCACGCCCGCGGAGGCGGCAGCGATGCCGACCGCCTCGTTCGATCTGATCGTGCTGCATTCGGTGGCGCAGTATCTCAGCGGCGCCGAGCTCGACGGCCTGCTGGCGACGTTCCGCCAACTGCTCAAGCCCGAGGGCCTGCTGGTGGTGGGCGATATCGTGCCGCCGCGCTTCGCCGCTCCCGCGGCGGCGCTGTCGCTGCTGCGCTGCGGCGCCGCCAACGGTTTCTTCATCGCAGCCGTATTCGGACTGATCCGCATCGCGGTGTCGGATTATCTGCGGCTCAAGAGCAAAGTCGGCCTGTCGCATTACGAGGAGGCTGCGATGCTGGACAAATTGACGCGCGCCGGATATTCGGCGCGCCGCGCGCCACGCAATATCGGCCACAACCAGTGGCGCATGACGTTCCTCTGTCGGCTGGCTTAACCTTCGCCGTCATTCCGAGGCGCGAGCCATAAGCGCGTTTACGCGCGTCTTCGACGCGCTATGGCGAGCGAACCCGGAATCCAGAAACGCACTCCAGAATATGTATCTGGATTCCGGGTCCGCGCCTTCGGCGCGTCCCGGAATGACGAAGAATTAATCCCACCCGCCCGGCACGCGGCCCTTTGGATTGGCGACGCGGCCGTTCGGCCGCTTGAGCGCGGCGATGCGCGTCATCTCGTCATCATCAAGCGCAAAATCGAACACGTTGAAATTGCCGGCGATGCGCCGCGGCTGCGACGAGAACGGAATGGCGGCGACATTCTGCTGCAGCAGCCAGCTTCACTTGATCAGCAAACCGCGAAAACTCCGCCTGTTCAATGCCGTCCCAACCATGCCAAGCAATTAAATCACCACCAAGACGATTTTCGTCCACACGTTCCTGGCCTTGGTACCCCACCAAACCATTTCTTAGAGTTTGCTACGAGCCCGCATTTGACGCGCGCCGCTGCCATATCACTGGCAGCTAATTCTTCACATCCCTTACCGCGTCCACTTAGCTTTACCTCTTCGCAAGCATACACCGAACCCGGTTGTGTCGGTGAAGGTTGAAACTCTCCGGTTCTTAGGAAGTGACCGCTCAGTGCGTTTTCGAGTTTTGGGATTAAATCGTGTGAAACATTATAGCGGCGCCGCTCTCTGTTGTCTCTTGGCTTCGGCTCAAGTGGTGAAAACCTTACTTCAATTCCTAGTTTTCTAAGCACATCTTCTACGGCCGCAAATTCCATCTCCGAGAAAGTCGTCGCTTCAAGTTCAAGGTCACCCGTTGAAGTCGATATCGAAGATTTAATAAGCACGGTGTTCCCCCATCTGTCGAAGAAAACGTCGTAGCTTCTCACCCCCAAGAGTGTGAGGACCAGGAGAGAGCCTGCCACATAGAGTAGGAATGATCCCCATCGCGGGAAAAATCGGCTGATGTCCTTGGTATCGTAGTCCGTAAGAAGATATTTTTGAACTGCATCCGCATGGAGCGAAAGGATCAGCTCTTCGAGTTCTCTTTCTCGCTGTTTGATACGCTCTGCTGTAATCGTCTTGGCTGTCGTGACGCCTGTTAGAGCCTCGATTCGTTTTATAACATCTGCATCAAGAACTGGGTCGAGGCGAGCCAGAACAATTTCCAACCGACGCTGTGGATTAGCTCGAAGGAAAAGTTCGTGCTGGTCTTTGACAAATTCTTCGGGGCTTCCGAAACGTTTTATTTCAGAGGGACAGAATAGCTGGTAGAGGAGAATACCAAGCGCATAGCAGAGACTCGCCGCGTATAGCCACCGAAGTGTTGAAGGGAATGGTGCAGGCGCACCAAACCATTCCATTATGGGCGCGGCACGCACATACAGTTCGTGAAATACCGGAATTAGTAAGAGCACCCCGTAGGAAATATTGAAATACTTGACGGCTCCAAATCCGCGAACGGTCCTCCACCGGACAAGGGAATTGACGGCCTCCCAAATGTTTCGCAACACAGGCCAGCGTTCGGATACCCCCATTGTCCCCCTAATAATCTCTCCTTATTCACACAATATATTACATCATCATACTGTAATATCGCGCCGACTCCTACATCCCCCGTTCCTCCGTTGAGCGAAAGTACTCGAGCCGGATCAGCAGTGGGTTTTTGATGCCTCAATTCATCTTATTCAATAGATACAGCGCTTCCCTCCATCGCTAATCCCACCCACCCGGCACGCGGCCCTTGGGATTGGCGACGCGGCCGTTCGGCCGCTTGAGCGCGGCGATGCGCGTCATCTCGTCATCATCAAGCGCAAAATCGAACACGTTGAAATTGTCGGCGATGCGCTGCGGCTGTGACGAGAACGGAATAGCGGCGACGTTCTGCTGCATGAGCCAGCGCAGCGCGATCTGCGCCACGCTGCGCCCGCGCGCCGCGGCGATCTCGTTGAGCACCGGATCGCCGAACAGCCGCCCGCGCCCGAGCGGACAATAGGCGATGAACACGAGCCCGCGCGCCCGCGCCGCCGCCAGCAGCTTCGACTGGTCGAGAAAGGGATGATACTCGGCCTGCAATGCGGCCAGCGGCTCGGGACAGAGCGCGAGCGCCTGGTCGAGCAGCGCGATGTTGAAATTGGCGACGCCAATATGGCGCGCCAGTCCCTGCCGCTTGGCCTTGGCCAGGGCCGGCATGCATTCGCTCAGCGCGATCTCCGGATTGGGCCAATGGATGAGCAGCAGGTCGACGTAATCGACCTTGAGCGCGGCGAGGCTTTCCTCCACCGAGCGCGCGAGATCGGCGGCACGCAGGTTTTCGTGGCTGACCTTGGTGGTGAGGAAGATGTCGGCGCGCGGGATGCCGGCGGCGCGCAGCGCCTCGCCCACGGCACTTTCAGTGCCGTATTTGCGCGCGGTATCGATGTGGCGATAGCCGGCCTTGAGCGCCGCCAGCAAGGTGTCTGACGAAAGCCCGCCGGTCATCGGCGAGGTGCCGAAGCCAATGATCGGGATGGCGCCGCTTTCGCGGGAAAAAGGCAGGCGGGTGAGAACGGTCAAGGCTTGCGTCCATGGTTGCGCCGGCGCGCACCCTCATCGCGCGCCGGCCGGCGCCGGGCCGCTTAATTTAGCCACAAACGCGCAGATTATCGTCCACCGCTAATCCCGCCGCTGCCCTTCCCTGCCCGCCGATTCGGGTCTATATGAGCCCCGCGCGCGAGGCTTGAACCCTCTGCGCGATCCGGGGAGCGCGCGTAAGCGCGCCCTTTTTTTGTGCCGATTGTCCGGAGTCCGATGCCCAAACGCACCGACATCAAATCGATCCTGATCATAGGCGCCGGCCCGATCGTCATCGGCCAGGCCTGCGAGTTCGACTATTCCGGCACGCAGGCCTGCAAGGCGCTCAAGGACGAGGGCTACCGGGTCATCCTGGTGAACTCCAATCCGGCGACGATCATGACCGATCCCGATCTCGCCGACGCCACCTATATCGAGCCGATCACGCCGGAGATCGTCGCCAAGATCATCGAGAAGGAACGCCCCGACGCGCTGCTCCCCACCATGGGCGGGCAGACCGCGCTCAATTGCGCGCTGTCGTTGCGCAAGATGGGCACGCTGGAGAAGTTCAACGTCAAGATGATCGGCGCCACTGCCGACGCCATCGACAAGGCCGAGGACCGCGAGCTGTTCCGCGAGGCCATGACCCGCATCGGCCTGCCCACCCCCCGCTCGCACCAGATCAAGACGCTGGTGCAGGCGCTGGAGGCGCTCGACGACATCGGCCTGCCGGCCATCATCCGCCCCTCGTTCACGCTCGGCGGCACCGGCGGCGGCATTGCCTACAACAAGGCGGAGTTCATCGACATCGTCGAGGGTGGCATCGACGCCTCGCCGACCAACGAAGTGCTGATCGAGGAATCGG
>JACQDO010000088.1 GCA_016201085.1 Hyphomicrobiales bacterium
GTGATTCGGCATCGCGCAACTGGTCTGCGCCACGAAGGTGTTCGGGTGCATCATGCAGATCTGCGCGAGCTCCTTGCGGCGCTCGACCTTGCCTTGAAGCACCTTGCCGTGGACGGAGAACTTCGTGTTCTGGCCCATGTAACTCGCGGTCGAGGATTGCCCGCCGGTGTTCGAGTAAACCTGCGTATCGAGCACGAGCACCTTGATGTTCATGCCGCTCGCCAACATGCGGCTCAACGATTGGAAGCCGATGTCGAGCATCGCGCCGTCGCCGCCGATGACCCAGAGCATCTTGTCCTTCCAGCCCATTTGATCCCAGCGCGCGCGGATGCCCATCGCGTCGGCGGGCGCGTTCTCGAAAAGCGAATTGGTCCACGGCACGAGATACGGATTGTAGGGATACGTGCTCGCATAAACCGTGGAGCAGCCGGTCGAGTTGACGAGGCCGATGTTTTCCTTGCCGTAAACGAAGCCCGTCGCCGCGAGCATCATGCGCAGGGCGGTGCCTTCGCCGCAACCCATGCACGAACCGGCGCCGCCGACGTAGAGCAACGAACGCTCGGCGAGCATCATGTCGGAGAGCAGCTTCTCATTGATGAACTGCTTCGGTGTCTCCGGCAGATGATTGTAGAAGCCCCAGGTGCGCTGGAAGCGCTTCAGCGTCGGGTCGTCCTTCTTGAGCATCGCGAGCGCGCCGTGATTGCCGCAGGCATCGACACACTCGGCGCAGCCCTTGCACTTCGTCGGGTCGATGAAGATGCCGAAATAGCCCGGTTCCTGCCCCTTCTTCTCATAGACCGACCAGAACTTCGTCGTCTTGGCGAATTGCTTCGCGTAATGCTCGCGCTGGACCGGGTCTTCAATCTTCGCCAGCTCGGCTTCGAGCTTCGACTTGGGGACGACCTTGCCGAGGATGGCGGTGTCGGGGCACTCGGTCACGCAATCCATGCACGCGACGCAGTTCTCGCTGTTGAGCAGCGGAATCTCCGGCGCGATGTAGGAGAAGTCGCGCAGCACGCCCGTGCCGGCGGGGATGAACGAGCGCAGCGTCGAATTGTCGGCGGGCAGTTCGAGTTCGGCGCTGCCGTCGTTGTAAGCGCCGACGATGCGTTCGTTGAAGTCCTGCACGTTGAGGACGTCGTCGGTGATGGGAACGCGGTTGACGCGCTCTTGAATGGGGGCTTCGAGGATGTCAGCCATAGTCTTAATCTTTCTCTTAATCGCAGTCTGGTTTGAACAATACAGATGTCAAGGTCGCGCCTCCTTCGGAAGTAGGTTGACGACAAAATCGTAAATGGACTGAGCCAGTTGCAGCGCCTCGTCGAACTCTTCGCGAGTCGGCATGGGTTCGTAGGCGCCTCCAGGGTAGCGGAAGGCGGAGGCGTAGGGCGTGAGCACGGCGGCGGCTTTCTCGATCTTCCCAAAACCGGGATTGAACTCCGCGGCTTGCTTCACCAGTTCGGCCACGTCGTGGGTTTTTGGAAACGGTTCGTCCTGGCCCTGCAACCAAGCTTTGATGGATTTCTCCGCCGCCTGCTGGCAGTGGTAAATCGCCGTGTCGAGCAGCGGGTCCGCCAGCGACGCCAAAGCACGCGCCGAACGCAGATCGTGATCGGCGCGGGTCAGCCAGTCGCGAACCAGTTCGCGCGCGGCTTCATCCATACAGTTTGCGACCATGAGCAAGCACCTGATGAAACAAAGAAGCCCGTAAATGCTTGTAGCGGTCCACCTGGGCGCGTGTGGGAACAATCACGTCCTTGGGCATCCCCAGACCGCGCAGACAACCATGCGCCCGTTGGGAGCGGCGGATGGCGGTCGCTGCGGCCAGTCGTGCAACGTGGCCGGGTCGAAGTCCGCGCCGTTCGGCCAGACGAGCGTGTGAACCTCGCGATCCAGCGCGACCTGCTCGAACAGTTTCAAATCTCGCAGCGGCCCGTAGATTTCGCCTTTGAGCACGGGCGCAAAGTCAATCCGCCGTGACGTGCCATCGCTAAAGTCCACTTTCAGCGTGTAAGGCGCGACAATCGCGAACGACTGCACTCGATAGATGGCGTGACTCACGAAGCTTTGCGTTGTTTGGTTTGCAGGTTGACGACCTGATGGCCGGAAACTTCCTGACGCTTGCGTGCCTCGGCGAAAAGACGATCCACATCATGCCCATAGGCGGCGGAGAGTTCATCCTTGATGCGCCAAATCTCCTTCAAGACCACATCACCTGTCTCGAGGAGCTTCTGTTCTTTGATTGTTTCACTCATACAAGTCTCCAGTCAATTCGTCCGGCGTGCAGAGCACCGGCAGAGCATACCCGGACTTCTCGGCCAGCCGCCGCAAGCGCGCTTGGATGGCCGCGTTGGCGATGTGCCGACAATTCCAACTCAAAAGTATATCCATCTCATGAACCGTGGCGAGCGCGATATGCGCGGCATCGCGATCCGCCGAAGATGGCAACAGACCCGACTTGAGAATCTCTTTCGTCAATGCATTGGCATCTTCGGTCAAATCTAGAAGTTTGATCGTAGCCATCAGCTCAAGCCTCTGTCGGGCCATTTCTTGGTGCCCGCTGCTAATCTCATCGAGAACCACTTGGGATGTGAAAAGCTCATGCTTTGCCCGCTTCAAATCCCACCAATCCTTCGTGACCTGCTGGTGCGCCGCTTGCACCAGATCGCGCATCAACGCGAAATAGGTTTCGTGATGCGCCGCCGGATCGTGCGAGGTGTACATCAACTGCACGACCAGATAGAGGCGCTTGGCCGGCGTATCGGCCGCCGCCGCGGTCATGATGTCTTTTTCGCGCAGGATCGGCGCATGGCCTTCGATCAGCAGTCGCGTGCGTTGATCGCCGTTGGTGACCAAACAGTCGCCAAGGATGAATCGTTCGCCGGGTTTGAGTTCGACCTTGAGGCCCATTTGGAGCCGCTCCTTGCGGCAAATCATCGGTTACGGGCGGGCGTCGAGAAGGTCTCCTGCCTCGGCGCTAGCGTGCCGCCTTTACTGGAACAGCTTCAGCACGTTCTGATCGGCTTGCGCGGCGAGCGACAGCGCGGTGGTCGAGAGCTGCTGACGGGTCTGCAGGGCCAAGAGGTTGGCGCCTTCCTCGTTGCTGTCGGCCAGCGTCAGGTTATCGGCGCCGGTATTTAGCGTGTTGATCATCGCCTTGGTGAAGTCCTGGCGTACTTGCACGGTCTGCAGGTTAGAGCTCAGAGCTTGCGACTGCGAGCGCAGGGTCACCAGCGCCGCCGTCAGATCGGTGTTGGCGGCGTCGATATCGGTGGAGCTGCCCCAGTTATTGGCCGCGCCGGTAATCGCGAGATCGCCGGCGGTCGTATCGTCGACGGCGGTAATGACGACGGTCGATGAGCCGGTTTCGTTCAGCGTAATGGTGAGATCGTTACCGCCAAGCAGATTGACGCCGTTGATGCCGGAGTCGGCCGCGAGCTGATCGATCTGACCGCGGATGGCGTCGAACTGCGTGGCTAAGCTTTTGCGCACAGTTGTGTCGCTGGACTGCTGCGCCTGGCTGATAAGCGACTGCGCCGACTGCACCAGCTTGGTGATGGCGGTGATGCCGTTGTTGGCGGCCTGAATGGTATTGATGCCGGTCGACATGGTGTCGAGCAGGCTGTTGAGATCGTTGGCGCGGATAGACAGGCTCTGCGCGGTGAAAAAATTGATCGGATTGTCGAGCGCCGAATTGACCCGCCTGCCGGTTGCGAGTCTCAATTGCGTCGACGAGATCAAATCGGACGTCTGCTGCAATTGAAGGAGGTTGGCACGAACCCCACCCGAAAGGACGATGTCACTCATGGCAAGCTCCCCCTGAAATGGGTTCAACGACCACTGCGATAATGAATTGTTAGGGTTGATATATGGTTAACGGCGCCTGCAAGCAGCTTACGAAACTCGTGAAAAGCAGCGAAATAAGCAGGTCAAAATCGATATCGCGCGGCCATTTCCGTAACTTCCTGGAAACTTATGGTTAACACTTTCTATAGGATAATGAAGGCACAACGCGCGGCGCGGCCGATTTAGCCTCCACCACCGAGGGCGGGGCTCTGCATTTGATGAACCCGTCCGAAGGAAACATGCAATGTGCGGAATCGCGGTGGCGATCGATTGGCCGGATGCCGAGGCGGTCGTTCGGCAATTAGTTGACGGGATTCTTCACCGCGGCGACATTACCGATCCGATTTTCTCGCCGCGCCCCAATAGCGCGATGTGCACCCGCCGTCTGCGCATCGTCGATGCCGAAAACGCCATTCAGCCGCAACTTTCGCCCGATGGACGCATCGCAGTCGCATTCAACGGCGAGATTTATAATTACCTCGAATTAAGGCGCGAACTGCGGGAGCTCGGCGCAATCTTTAAGACCGAATCCGACACCGAAGTCATTGCATGCGCTTTACAGGCCTGGGGACCGCCGGCTCTCGGCAAGTTCGTCGGCATGTTTGCGTTTGTTGCTATCGACATGGTGACCGGAGAATTTCTCGCGGCGCGCGATACGTTCGGCGTCAAGCCCCTTTACGTTATTCAGTCGCCATCCGGCTTCTTGTTCTGCTCCGAAATGCGCCCGCTGCTTGAAGCCGTCGAGGTTGGCGACGTCATGCTGTTGCCGCCCGGCTACATGCTGGCGCGCAATGCCTGCGTTCCTTTCAAGACCGCCCTTGGCATCCCGACGCTTGCGCCCTTGCCGGGAGATGCGCGGTCCCTCGATGCGCTTCTCAGCGAGGCGGTGCGATCGCGCCTGCCGCTCGGTCTTCCGGTTGCCACCATGTTCAGCGGCGGCATCGACAGCACTTTGATTGCGCACTACGCGCGCCGTTTCCGTCCGGAAATGCCGGGCTATTTCGTCGGTGGCGAGGACGCGCCGGACTATCGCTACGCCGCCGCATATGCCGATCGAACCGGCTTCGACCTTCGCTGCGTGCCGTTCGATGCGGGTAGCGAGCGGGTCTTTTCGCTGATCGACGACGTCGTGGAAATAACGGAATCGTTCGAGCCGAATTTGATCCGCGGCGCCGTCTGCTCGCTGGCGGTCTCGGAGAAAATCCATCGGGATGGATTTCGCGTCGCCTTATGCGGGGAAGGGGCTGACGAGTTGTTCTGCGGCTACCCGCCGCTGGAAATCGCCTTCCAGGACGACTTTACCGTAGGCCAGGCGCTGCGAAATGAATGCCTCGGTCTCATGCATCGCATCAGCTTGCAACGGGTGGACCGCTGTTCGATGCGCTATCAACTCGAAACGCGCGAGCCGTTTCTCGATCCATCGATCGTGAACTTCGCCTTGAATGCCGATCCGTCCGCCCATGTGGGCAATGTCGGCGGCAGAATCGTCGGCAAGCGCCTGCTGCGGGAAATTTACAATCTCTATCCGGATGAACTGCCGGCGCTCATCCGCGATCGGACGAAAGTACCGTTCGGCGAGGGGGCGGGGCTTGACGCGACGCCCGAGGGCTCATCGTGGAAACTTCGCTTCAACGAAGCCTTCGGCTAGCGGGATCTTCAGGACGGGAAGAAGGAATTTGCCGCTTTCGGCGTGCAGACGCGCGAGGAGCTCTACTATATCCGCAAGTTGGCGAACGTGATGGATATCAATCGTGTGCCGCATCTGCGCGGCCGCGCGTCGATATCCTTCCCGATCGAGAGATATCGCGAAAAACTAAAGGCCTACGATTACGCCTGTCTTTGACAATGCAACGGCCTGGCGCGCAATTCACCCGCGCGCGTCACGATCCAGAATTTTGGAAGTTGCGGATCAGGCGGCGCGAGCGATCAAGCCGGCGGCCAGATTGCGATTGATATCGATCAGGGTCGAGATCATTTCCGGTTTGGGCTCGGCCAAGATCGCGAGCGTATGCTTCATGACGAAAATACCCAGGTTAGCCACGTTTTGCCGGATGGCTTTCGGCAATGGGTTCTCGGCTTTCGTCACCGTCGAAATGAAAATTGTCCAAAGCATGCGGTTGTAGCGCAGCGCATCGTCGAGCTCGTTTAAGCTTCTTGCCTCCCAGTTGCCCTGTACCCTCTGGAGTCGCAAGGCGGCTTCCAGGAGCAGGTCGGCTTCCGTGGAGCGGGGCGAGGCGATTTTTTCTGAAACGGCTTTATAAAGGCGCGTAGCGCTGCTCATAAATATGCTTCTACCTGTTGATGGCTGACTCTGGTTGAATATATCGCGGCTCTATTAATAATTAATTCTTCGCAGCCGCCGGGCCACTTTGGCATTATTAAGAGCCCTGGCAATGGTTTTCGTGTCGCATACCGCCTCGTTGAGGAGGCATTAACCATAAATTTATCGGCCAAAAAAACGGCGGCCCGCAGGCCGCCGTTTTCGCATGAGTTGTTGCCGAAGCTTACTGGAACAGCTTGAGCACGTTCTGGTCGGCCTGCGAAGCGAGCGACAGGGCCGTGGTAGACAGTTGCTGGCGGGTCTGCAACGCGAGCAGGTTGGCGCCTTCCTGGTTCGAGTCGGCCAGGGTGAGAGATGCCGAACCGGCCTGCAAGGTGCTGATCGTCGCCTTGGTGAAGTCCTGGCGAATCTGCACGGTCGACAGGTTGGAACCCAAGGTCTGGGCCTGCGAACGCAGCGTCGAGAGCGCCGTGGTCAGGTCGCCGGCCGCCGCGGTGATGTCGGTGCCGCTGCCCCAGTTGTTGACCGCGCCGGAGACGCTCAGGCCGCTGGAGTCGTCGGTCACGCCATTGACCGTCGTGCTCGAACCCGTTTCGCTCAGGTTGACGGTGAGGTCGTCGCCGTTAAGCAGGTTGGTGCCGTTGAAGCCCGAGTCGCCCGCGAGCAGGTCGATCTGGTTGAGGACTTCATCGAACTGTCCCGACAGGCTCTTGCGCACGGTGGTGTCCGAAGTCTGCTGCGCCTGGCTGACGAGGGACTGGGCGGACTGCACCAACTTGGTGATCGCCGAGATGCCGTTGTTGGCGGCCTGAATCGTGTTGATGCCCGTGGCCATGCCGTCCAGCAGGTTGTTCAGGTCGTTGGCGCGGTTGTCGAGGCCCTGCGCGGTGAAGAAGTTATTCGGATTGTCGAGGGCCGAGTTGACGCGCTTGCCGGTAGCAAGCTTGGTCTGGGTTGTGCCGATCAGGTCCGCAGTCGACTGCAACTGCAGAAGGTTCGAACGAACGGCGGAGGAGAGAACGATTTCTGACATCTGAAAGTACCTTTCTGGTGACTTTGCCGTACTGGCAGTGACACGTGTCGATCCAGTGGATCGGCCGATGTCATCGCATGCGCCCTCCCAACGGCCCGTAAAAGAACGTGGTTAACAAGTGGTCGATTCCTAGCCATAAGCAGTTGATTCCAAACCGAATTGCACAATGAATTCGCGCCGTTAGCAGGTTGCGCCTCGTCTTGCGTCAGGCATGACCTACGGAGAAATACGGAGGCCGGAATTTTGCGCTGAGCTGCGGTAACTTTTAGCTAACCATCAGCTTTCCTTAACCGGCGTCCCCTAGGCTGTGCCTGTCGAAGGACGTGTGTATGAGTGCAATAACCCCGGTCACTTCCGCGGCGCTTTTCAATTCGGGCTCGAATTGGCTCGCCGACACCTACACCGCCATCCAGAACAGCAATAAAGCCGGCGGCCTCTTGGGCATGCTGTCGACCGCTGCCGCCGGCAATGACGGCAGCCTCAAATCGTTTCTGCGCAACAGCAACTCAGCTGCCAACGCCTTCGCGACCATTTCGCAATCCAGCGTCACGAATGCTTCCGCCCTGATTGCGCAGATGGCGGCGCAAAATCTGCAGAAGGCCAACGATAAAAAGATGCAGGAAGCGTTTGCCGCGTTGTCGGCCCAGCAAAAGATGGTGCCGAAGAAGAATGTCCTCGATCCCATCATTTATTTCCCGGACGGCTCGACCATCGACACCGTCAACAACATCATGACGCGGGTGAACGGAACGCAATACGATACGATAACCGGGGCGATCTATGTGGATCCCGCCTCCATTATTCAAATGGCCAACGGCGCCTATCTCAATACCAAGACCAATATTCTCACCATGCCCGACGGCACCCGGATCGACACGGTGACCGGCCTCAAGGTCTCCACGACGGCTTAAGGGCGTAAACGCATTTGCGGTTCGTCAATCCCGGTTGGATTGCGAACTCCGCGCTTGACCCGCTGTCTCGCACCAGCGTTGCCACATGATCCGCAAGCTGTCTTCCATTTTGCGGGCAAAGGCCTGCTCGTTACATAAGGACGATGCAGCCATCCGCGGACGTAACGAGCGGCGCAGCTCGCGCAGCCGCGGGCGATTTTCGGCGAGCGCCACGGCGATATCCACATATTCGTCGACTGAATGGGCAATCCAATCGCGCAACCCGATTTGGCCGAGCAGGCTGGCGCCAACGCGTCCGCAATGACGATCGCCGATCAATGTCACGAGTGGGACACCCATCCACAGCGCCTCGCA
>JACQDO010000089.1 GCA_016201085.1 Hyphomicrobiales bacterium
GACCGCGCCGAACGCCGCCTTGCGGCCGGACCAGAACAGCAGCCGTTCTTCTTCCGATGTCGACACCCGGCAGGTCATCGAGTGGCATTGCTGGGCGATTTGCTCGACCCGAGCGATCAGATGATCGACCTCGGCGCGCGGGCCGTCGAGTTCGACGATCAGCAGCGCCTCGACGTCGAGCGGATAGCCGGCATGGACGAACTCCTCCACCACATGGATCGCCATCCGGTACATCATCTCCATGCCGCCAGGGATGATGCCGGCGGCGATGATCGCCGACACGCAGGCGCCGGCATCTTCCGAGGTGGGGAAGCCGACCAGCACGGCGCGCTGCGTCTCCGCCTTCTGCAAAATGCGCACGGTGACTTCGGTCACCACGCCGAGCAGGCCTTCCGAGCCGGTGATAAGCCCGAGCAGGTCGTAGCCGTCGGCGTCGAGATGCTTGCCGCCCAGCCGCAGCACCTCGCCGGTGATCAGCACGATCTCGCAGCCGAGCACGTTGTTGGTGGTCATGCCGTATTTCAGGCAATGCACGCCGCCGGAATTCTCCGCCACGTTGCCGCCGATGGTGCAGGCGATCTGCGAGGACGGATCGGGTGCGTAATAGAAGCCGGCATGCGCCACCGCGTTCGTCACCGCCAGATTGGTGACGCCCGGCTCCACCACCGCGACGCGGTTGGCGAAATCGATATCGCGGATGCGGTTGAACTTGGCCATGCCGAGCAGCACGCCGTCGGCCAACGGCAGCGCGCCGCCCGAGAGCGAGGTGCCGGCCCCGCGCGGCACCACCTTGATGCCTTCATCGTAGCAGTAGCGCAGCACCTGGCTGACCTGCTCGGTGGTCTCCGGCAGCACCACCACCATCGGCATCTGCCGGTAGGCGGTCAGCCCGTCGCTCTCGAACGGCTTCATCTCGCGTTCGGTGGCGATCACGCCCTCGCCCGGCACCATGGTACGCAAGGCCTTCACGATGGCATCGCGCCTGGCCAGCACTTGCGCATCCGGTTCGGGCATCTTCACGGACATTCGGGGTCCCGCCTGTTATTCCCAATATGACGATACCAGCCATTTGACGCCGGACACAGTGGACTGGCAAAACCCTTGGGAACCGGGCCATGCCGACGGCATTGGTATCCAAAACGGGGCGACAAATCGTCACAATGGGAGCGTATTCATGAAGGCGATACTGGCGGCGGCACTGGCAGTGGCCGCGATGGCGCAAACCGCGCAGGCGCAGGACGTGGCGGCGGGTGAGCAATCGTTCAAGAAATGCATGGCCTGCCACCGCATCGGCGAAGGCGCCAAGAACCTGGTCGGCCCGGAGCTTAACGGCCTCGACGGCCGCAAGTCCGGCAGTGTCGCCGGCTACAATTATTCCGACGCCAATAAGAATTCCGGCATCACCTGGAACGAGGCGACGTTCAAGGACTACATCAAGGATCCGCGCGCCAAGATTCCCGGCACCAAGATGATCTTCCCCGGCATCAAGAACGAAAAGGAAGTCGGCGACCTCTGGGCCTATCTTAAGTCGTTCGGTGCCGACGGTAAGAAGAAGTAAGCCTAGCCACGCGCAAAAGCGTGGCGGCCATGCGAATTCCGTTGGCAAACGCAGGTATTTGAGCTTAATCAACGCGACCAGCGGGCGGCTGTGTATTATTTTTATACAGCCGCCAACGCTGCTCAGTCGGGAGAATCAATCATGATCAAAGATATTGTCGTCAATCTCGGGCTGGGTGACCACGATCACGCCGGCGATTTCGCGATCTCGGTGGCGGATACTTTCCAGAGCCATGTGCTCGGCGTCGCCTTCGCCTACGAGCCGATCATCCCCGGCACGGTGATGGGCGGCATTCCGCCGGAATTCATCGAGGCGCAACGCGCCGAATCGGAAAAACGGGCGAAAGCCGCCACCAGCCGTTTCGAGCAGGCCGCCAAGCGCGCCGGCGTTTCGTTCGAAAGCCTCATTGTCTCAGCCAGCATTTCCGGCGCCGCCGACAAGCTCGGCCGCCTCGGCCGCCGCTTCGATCTGGTCGTGGTCGGCCAGCCCGAGCGCGAGAAAGCGGTGCCCGATGAAGTGGTGGACGAAGGCGTGCTGTTCGACAGCGGGCGGCCGGTGATCTTCGTGCCGTTCATCCAGACGGCCGGGCTGAAGCTCGATCGCGTCATGGTGTGCTGGGACGGCAGCCGCGCCGCCACCCGCGCCATCGCCGACTCCCTGCCGTTCCTGCGCAAGGCCAAGCAGGTCGAGATCGTCATGGTCGCCAACGGCCGCTCCAAGAGCGATGAAATCCCCGGCGCCGATCTCGGCCAGCATCTTGCCCGTCACGGCCTCAAGGTCGAGGTCAAGCGCATCGCCTCGCCGGATATCGACGTCGCCTCCACCATCCTGTCCTATGCCGCGGATTCCTCCGCCGACATGATCGTGATGGGCGGTTACGGCCATTCACGCCTGCGCGAGTTCATCCTCGGCGGCGTGACCCGTGGCCTGCTCGAATCGATGACGGTGCCGGCGCTGATGTCGCATTAATTTTACTGTTGTCCCGGGCGCATTAGGCAGGTCGCAGGGACGACAGGAGAGTAGCCTTGGACGTCGTACGCCACCTCAAATTGCGGGACGGAACGCCGGTGTTGCTGCGGCCGCTCGAAGTGGCCGATGCCGCGCTCTATCCGAATTGTCTGAGCGAAATAACACCCGACGATTTACGGCTGCGCTACTTCGCCCCCATGCGTCAGGTGAGCCCCGAACTGATCGACCAGCTCGTCCACTACGATACCAAACATGCGATGGCCTGCATCGCCATCGAGGAAGCGACCGGGCGCATGCTCGGCGTGGTGCGCCTGCACAACGACCCCAGCGATGAGAACGCGGAATTCGCGATCATCGTGCGTTCGCGGCTCAAGGGCCACGGCCTCGGCTGGCTGATGATGAAGCACATGATCGCCTACGCCAAGGACAAAGGGCTCAAGACCGTGCACGGGCAGGTGCTGGCGGAGAACAGCACCATGCTGCAGATGTGCGGCGAGC
>JACQDO010000096.1 GCA_016201085.1 Hyphomicrobiales bacterium
CGACCTCGAGCGAATAGACCGCGGCCGGCCAGTTGACCGGCAATGCCCAGGATATGTTGAGGTGATAGACGGTGCCGTCGCTGAACATGATCATGCCGGCGGTGGCGTCGATGCCTTTGTAGAGTGGGCCCAGCACCTTGTCGATCGAGCGCGCATAGACCTCGACCGGCGTCTTGCCCTCCAGGCACCACATGCAGATGTCGAGCGCGTGCGTGCCGGAGATCACCATCGGCGAAATGGTCGAGGGATCGTCGGTGCGCTTGTAGTTGTCGATCGCGACCAGCCGGTTCATGAAAGCGCGCGAGGTGACCAGGGTGACGTCGCCGAGCGCACCGGTGCGGCATTTCTCCTTGGCTCCCAGCCAGCGGCGGCGGAAGCGCTGGGTGTAGCCGACCACGGCGTCGACCTTGGCGTCCTGGATCGCCTTCAGCACGCGGGCGGATTCATCGAGGCGGGTAGCGAGCGGCTTCTCGATCAGCAGCGGAATGCCGCGCTCGAGCGCCACCATGATAGGATCGACGTGCAGGTGCTCGTCGGTGGCGATGATGGCGCAGGTCACTTCCGGCCGCTTGAGCAATTCGACGTGGCTCTGCGTGACGAAATCGGCGCTGATCTTGGGCGCAACCTCGCCGGCGCGGTTCGGATTCTTTTCGGCCAGCCCAATCCATTCGACCGACGGGTGACGCGCGGCCACCTCGCCGCGAAACAGGCCGACGCGACCGCCGCCGACGATGGCGAGGCCGATGCCCTTGGCAGACTTCTTCATGACAACACCGTCATTCCGGGACGGCGCGCTGCGCCGGACCCGGAATCCAGATACGAGTTGGGAGATTGCTTCTGGATTCCGGGTTCGCTCGCGGAGTTTATCATCGGGCCGCGCTTCGCGC
Source organism: Hyphomicrobiales bacterium (assembly GCA_016201085.1). Taxonomy (GTDB): domain Bacteria; phylum Pseudomonadota; class Alphaproteobacteria; order Rhizobiales; family Xanthobacteraceae; genus Pseudolabrys. The sequence goes on from JACQDO010000096.1 coordinate 888, forward strand.
GGACCCGTTGGCTCGCGCCCCGGAATGACAAGAAACGCTTCTTCATTGTGGATTGGCTCCCGACCGGTTCTTTTCCTTGAATTCCGCGATTCCCGAAATCGTCTCGTTGGTGAGCGGCAGGTCGACCGGCTCGTTGCGGTAGGCCGACAAGTCGGCGGCGCTGTAGGTTTCCATGACGCGGCGCGCGCTCTCCGGCGTCACCATCACCGGCGTGTCGCGGATGCAGGCTTCCAGGAAGTGAATGGTCTCCGGCCCCATGCCGCCGGCGAACACTTCGCCGACCTGCTCGCCCGGCATGGTCGACATCGGGAACACTTGGCCGCTGGTCATGGTGTTGAGCCAATTGTCGCGCTGGGTGTCGTCGAGCACCAGCGCACCTTCGGTGCCGGTGATCTCGATCCAGGTCGAGCAGTAGTTCGGATAGCTCGGCGGGAAATTCCAGCCGCCGCCGATCATCACCACCACGCCGCTGTCCATGGTGACGGTGGTGAACATCACGTCATGCGAGCCGTTCACCGGTTTCATGTAGCCGTAGGCGCCCTGCGAATAGACGCGCACGGGCTTGGCCGGCTCCAGGAGCCAGAACACGAAGTCGAGGTCGTGCGTCGATTCCATGACGACGGGAGAAAGCCGCACGCGGCCGGCGATCTTCTTGCCCAGGCTGCGCGACAGGTTGCGGCTGACCAGCACCGAGACGACGTTGCCGAGCGTGCCGTCGGTGATCTTCTTCTTGGCGTAGGCGATCTTCGGATTGAAGCGCTGCGAATAGCCGATGGTGAATTTCAACCCGTTGCGCTTGGCCAGTTGAATGAGCTCGTCGGCTTCCCACAGTTCGAGCGAAATCGGCTTTTCCAGCATCACGTTCTTGCCGGCTTTCAGGCAGTCGCGGCAGATCGGATAGTGGTTGGTTTCCGGCGTGGTCGAGATATAGACCACCGAAATATTCGGGTTGTCGATGATGTCCTGGTGCTTGAGCGTCGTGGTTGCCGGCTTGTACAGCGCCTTCACCTCGGCCAGCCGGTCGGGCCGGATTTCGCACAAATGCAGCTTATCGACCAGCGCGGTGCGCGACAGCGTTTCCGCGCGCGTGCCGCCGACCCAGCCGACCCCGATCACCGCGACTTCAACTCGTTTCACCGGACGTTTTCCTTAAAGCTCTGTTGATTTTCCACGGCCGGGCGGCCGCGCGGGCGGCACCCTAGCCGCTCGCGGTTCCCGCTGAAAGGGGGAGGGTGATGCCGAATACCTGTGCTGCGAACTGCGGATAGACCTCGGCGAGCTGCGGCGCCACGACTTCGCGCATGAGCTTGAGCGTCTCGGGTGAGGGCGGCGGTGTCTGCGGCACCGCCGCCGTCCGTTCGAATTCGAAGCCGGTGTGCTCGATCACCTCATCGACGGTGTGGCCGGGGTGCACGCTGTCGAGCGTGAAGCGCCCCTGCGCGAAGCCGAACAGGCAGCGGTTGGTGATGAGCGCGATCGGCCCGCCCGGGCGAAATACGTTCGGCGCGTTGGTGCCCGGCGCACTGATGAAGTCCACCTTGGGCACCAGCGTGCGACGCGAATGCTCGGTGCGGAACAAGATCACCTTCGGCACCACGTAATAGAGATAGGCCGAGCCGAACGAGCCGGGGAAGCGCACCTTGGGATACGCGTAGTCGCCGGTCGACACCAGATTGACGTTGCCATGGCCGTCGATCTGCCCGCCGGAGAGGAAGAACACGTCGATGCGGCCTTGCCCGGCGCAGTCGAACAGTTCGCGCGCGCCGTCGGTCCAGAACGTGTTCTTGGGGCTGCCCAGCAGCGACACATAAGGCCGCCCATGTCCGCGCTCGCGCGCCAGCAGCGCGGCGGTGGCCGGGATCGGCGAGGCATTGCCGACCGCGACGTGGCGCACGTCGCCGATCAGCCGCGCGATCACGTCGGCGAGCAGTTCCTCGGAGCGGAAGTCACGCGGCGCGGCGTTCATACACATACCTATCGAGATATTCCGCGAACCCTTCCGCCGTCGCCGCCATGCGCGCATAGAGCGCGAGATGCTCGGCGTCGACGCCATAGTGGTCCGGCAAACCCAGCGGCCAGGCGCCGCGGTTCGCGATCGCGATGCTCTCGACATAGAAACCGGGCAGCGTGCCGGCGGCGAGCAGCGGATCGCCGAGCAGATTGCCGTCGTGGATTTTATCCACGGTCACCACCGTGCGTGTGGCCGCGTGCGCCATGGTGGCGAGTTCGCGCTGGCGCCCGATCCAGACATTGCCTTGTGCGTCCGCCATCGGCGCATGGATCAGCGCCACGTCCGGCTTGATCGCTGGCAGCAGCACAATCGGATCGTCGTTGCCGAACGGCGAGTCGATCACCTTCCAGTCGTCGCGATGCTTCAAGACGTCCGATCCGATCAGGCCGCGCAGCGGCATGAACGGCACGCCTTTCTCCGACGCCTGCAAGGCGGCATGCAGCGCCGGGCAGGTGGCGTCTTTCATCTTGATCGTGCCCGAGATGACGGCGGCGGAAAAGCGCGGCGCCGGCCCGAACTCGCCGAGGCTGACCGCGCTCGTCTCCAGCGTGTCGATGCAGCCGGCGCCGATCAGCAGGTCGGCTTGCAGGCTCGACGTCGGCAGCGCCACCAGATGCAGCCGCTTGACGCCGCGACGGATCAGCGCGCGCGTCGCCGCCATCGGCACGCCCGACACCTCGCGCGGCACCACCAGCATTGCGCCGTCGGCGATGCAGGCGAGCGCCTCGTCGAGGGATTTAATTGGACCAGACATGCAAGCTGTTTACGCCATTCCGTGACGATGCGGAATGGCGGCTCTCCGCCTCATCCTGAGGAGCCCGCCAAAGGCGGGCGTCTCGAAGAATGGGCGGCCACATGGTTCGAGACGCCGTGCTTCGCACGGCTCCTCACCATGAGGCCGAGAGAGGATACGGAGTATGGGTCCCGGGCCTCGCGCTTGCGCGCTCGCCCGGGACGACAGTGAGAAATCTCAGCTCAGCGCCGCCTTCAACCTGTCGGGCGTGAACGGTCCGCGCCGGAGGCGCACGCCGGTGGCGTCGAAGACGGCGTTGGCGATCGCCGCCCCGACGGTGCGCACGGTCGGCTCGCCGGCGCCGCTCGGGGGTAGTTCCGGATGGTTGATCAGCACCACATCGACCGCATCGGGCGCCTCGGTGATGTCGAGGATCGGATAGGTCGCCCAATCGACGCTCGTCACCTTTTCGCGGCTGAAATGGACTTCTTCCCACATACTGCGGCTGAGTGCGTAGACGGTCTGGTTCTCGATGCATTGTCGTAGGCCGCCCGGATTGATGATCAGCCCGCAGTCATGCGCGACCACAAACCGACGCGCCCGCAGCTTGCCGCTCTGCCGGTCGACATCGACCTCGGCGACCAGGGCGACGAGGGTCTTGCCACGCCGCGCGAAGGCGATGCCGCGTCCGTGCGCAACCGCCGATGTAGGACCGCGCGGCCCTGACGGACGGGTCTCCCATTTGGCCTTCTCGGCCGCCGCCTTCACCACCGCGATGTCGCGTTGATCGGTAAGATAGCGCAGGCGGAACTCAACAGGGTCGCTGCCGGTCGCGGCGGCCAATTCGTCGACGAAGGATTCGGCCGCGAAGTAAAGTTCCGGTCCGAGCGGATCGCGCAAGTGCGAGGTGCGCAGCGGCGAAGCGCTCGCCAAGAGCGGCGGGATGGTCTCCCACGCCATCAGCTTGTTGGGGAAACTGTACGGGCCGCCCGGCGCCGCCTCGCCCGGGAATAGATAAATGTCGGCCGGCTTGGGCGGCAGGCCGGTGAGCTGGCCGGCGAGCGTATGGCGCGGTTCGGATTCGTTGCTCGCGACATCGAGGCGCGAGAAGCTCTTCGCCTCGAAGTGGAAGGCGACAACCTTGCCGTCCTGGTCGAGGCCCGCGCGCACGCGGTGCACCGAAGCCGGGCTCTTGGCGTTCCAAGCGTGGCCTTCCTCACGCGAATATTGCAGCCGTACCGGACGTCCGACCGCTTGCGCGAGCAGTGCGGCGTCGATCATCGTGTCAGCGGCGTCATTGCGCCCATACGAGCCGGGCCCCATGACCCAGATTGCCCGCACCTTGTCGCGCGGCACGCCGAGAATCCCCGCCACGCCTTCAACGGCGTAATGCGGCTTCTGCGAGCCGGTCCACACCGTCACCTGACCGTCCTTGATGTCGACGACGGCGCAGCCCGGCCCCATGCTCGAATGCGACTGGAACGGCCAATCGTATTCGGCGCTGATCACTTTGGCGGCACCGGCGAAGGCCGGCCCAATGTCACCGACCTTCATCGCCTCGACGCGCTTGTTCACCGGCGCCTTGCGGATGTGGTCGTACAACTCATTCTCGTTGGGGAACGGCGGGGCCACCTGCGACCAAGTCACCTTGAGGCGCTGGGCCGCGCGCACCGCGTCCCATTCCTTGTCGGCGACCACGCCGAGAAAGCCCTGCTTCCACACCACGCGGGCGCCGGAAATGTCCTTCACCGAACTTTCGTCCACGCTCGTCGGCACCGCGCCGGCGACCGGCGGTCGCAGCATGCGCCCATGCACCATGCCCGGCACCTTGACGTCGGTGATGTAGTCGAAGCGAGCGAACACCTTGGGGGCGACATCGTTGCGCCGAACCGTCTGGCCGACGATCTTGTAGTCGGCGGGCTTCTTCGGCTTGGCCTTGCCGACGATCGACAGCGGATTGCCCCACTTCTTGTTCCACTCCACCGGCACGTTGAAGTAGCGGCCGCCGATCATCTGCGTGTAGGTAATGCGCTTGGAGGGGTCGTCGGCGGCGCTGACCACGCCGTCCTTGACGACGAGCTTGTCGGCCGGAACGGACAGCAGGCCGGCGGCCATCTCGACCAACACGCGGCGCGCTTCCGCCGCCGCATTGCGCAACGGTACCGCGCCTTCCTCGATGCCGGAGGCATTGCTGGCGCCGCCTTGATTGACGCTGGTGGCGCTGTCGCCCATCACCACCTTGACTTTGGCGACGGCAACGTCGAGTTCGTCGGCGACGATTTGACCGATAGCCACATCGACGCCCTGGCCGCCGTCGATCTTGCCGAAGAAGGCGGAAATCGTGCCGTCGGCATTCACCGCGATATAAGAGGAGAGCTGATCGGGCGTGAGCGGCGGGCGCGTGCCTTGCGCAAACGCTTGGTCGATCGCGGTCACGGTCTCGAGCCCGATCGGCATGCCGACCGACACGACGAGAGCGCCGCCGGTCTTGAGCAGCGAACGGCGCGAGAAGCCTGCGGGCTTGTCCATCTTGGTCATGGCGCTCTCCCTCAACCCATCATCTCGGCGGCACGCTTGACGGCGCGCACGATGCCCATGTGCGTGCCGCAGCGGCACTTCAGGCCGGAGAGGGCATCGCGGATTTCCGCATCGCTCGGCTTCTTCTTTTTGCCGAGGAAGGCGGCGGCGGTCATGATCCAGCCGTTGATGCAGTAGCCGCATTGCGGCACCTGCTCCTCGATATAGGCGGTCTGCAGCGGATGCGGGCTCGAAGGCGTGCCGAGGCCGGCCAGCGTGGTGATCTTGGCCTTGCCCACGGCGGAGAGCGGCGTCACGCAGGAGCGCGTCGGCTGGCCGTCGAGATGCACGGTGCAGGCGCCGCATTGCGCCAGCCCGCAGCCGAATTTCGGATTATTGAGGCCAATATCGTCGCGCAAGGCATAGAGCAGCGGCATATCGGGATCGGCCTCGATGGTATGGGCCTTGCCGTTGACGGTAAGCGTGAACTTCTGGCTCATGGCGTGCATCTCCCTAGGGTGGGGCATGTTTAAGCCCTCGGCACGGGAACTTCCCGCGCGCGCGTCTTACCGACGCTTGCGGGCCAGAGGCTAGTCCCGCTAAGTGTGATTGGGAACGACCCCGCGTGTAAAAATGATGTTATATTTGCGGGAATAGACGCCATAAGGCGCGAGGTTCGTGGAGGAATCGCATCATGACAGCTGCCACATTTAAGTGCGCTGCACTCGCCGCCGTTGTCGCCGTTGCGGTGGGTGCGCTGGCCGGTTCTGCTGCAGCGCAAGAAAAAGTCTGGCATCACGGCTTGATCAACGCCAAGGCCGACGCCGGTATCCTGCTGATGGTGTCGACCCGCGACTTCGCCGCCAAACAGGGCCTCACGCTGAAAATCTCGCAGTTCAAGGACGACCAGCTGGCGCTCAAGGCGATGATCGCCGGCGAGCTCGACAGCTTCGAAGGCGGGCCGCAGGGTGTGTTCGCCGCCAACGCCAAGGGTGCCGACGCGAGAATCCTCGGCTGCCATTGGATTGTGGTGCCGCACGGCATCTATGCCACCGAGGCGATCAAGAAGGTCGAGGACCTCAAGGGCAAGCAGATCGCGGTGTCGGCGCCCAATTCGATGCCCAACATGCTGGCCATCGAGGCGCTGGCGAAATACGGCATCACCGACAAGGAAGTGAAGCTGGCGGCGGTCGGCGGCGACCGCGAGCGCTACCAGGCGCTGGCCGGCGGCGTGGTCGAGGCGGCGGTAGTGTCGAACGAATATGAGCCGGTGGCGCCGAAGTCCGTGCATCTGTTGGTGGCCGGGCGCGACGCGGTGCCGAACTTCCTGCGCGTGTGCATCGTTTCCAACGCCAAGAACCTGAGCGAGCGCGGCGACGATGCGGTCAAGTTCCTGGCCGCTGAAATGAACGCGCTGCGCTTCGCGCTCACGCACCGCGACGAGACGGTGGCGCTGACGCGCTCGCTCATCCACGCCAAGCCGGACGATCTGCGCCCGGCTTTCGTGTATGACGACGCGGTCAAGCACAAGGCGGTCGACCCGACGCTGCCGATACCGGCGGAAAAGATCCAGTGGATCCAGGAGCAGATGGTGAAGGCCGGCAAGCTGCCGAAGCCGCTCGAACTGTCTGCCGTCAGCGCGCCGGAGTATCGCGAGAAGGCGCTGAAGCTGGTAGGACCGTGACCACGCGCATGAGGATTATCGGAGAGCGTAATGGGTGAGGTGACTTTTCTCGACGTGTCCAAACGCTTTTCGCTGCGCGTGGACGGCGAGCTGCATCACGTGCAGGCGCTTGACCGCGTCAGCTTCACGGTTGCCGACGGCGAGATCGTGGCGCTGATCGGGCCGTCCGGCTGCGGCAAGACCACGGCGCTGCGCGTCGCCATGGGGCTCGATCCGTCGAGCTCCGGCCGCGTCACCGTCGACGGCCGCGAGATCAACGGCTGCGGCCACGACCGCGGCATGGTGTTCCAGCACGCCGAGCTGCTGCCCTGGTTCACCGCCATGCAGAACGTCATGTTCGGCCTGGAGATGAAGGGCATGCGCGGGCAGCCGCTGCGCGCGACGGCGGAGAAATATCTCGAGCTGGTAGGCCTTACCGATTCGAAGAACCGCCGGCCGCATCAGCTGTCCGGCGGCATGAAGCAGCGCGTCGGCATCGCCCGCGCGCTCGCCATCGATCCCAAGGTGCTGCTGATGGACGAGCCGTTCGGCGCGCTCGACGCGCAGACGCGCGAGTCGCTGCAGGCCGAACTGCTGGACATTCACGCCCGCACCAAGAAGACCATCCTGTTCGTCACCCACGATCTCGACGAGGCGGTGCTGATCGCCGACCGCATCATCGTGATGAAGGACGGCCGCGTAGCCGAGATCATGACGGTGCCGCTCGCCCGTCCGCGCCCGGACCTCTCCATCGTGCGCGGCCTGCCGGAATTCAACGAGACTCGCTACAAGGTCTGGCGCGCGCTGCACGACGAAGTGACGGTGCACTAGCGCATGATCCCGAAAAGTGGGAACCGTTTTCGGATAAGATCATGCGCCAGGAAAAAAATATGATGGTCGACATCGCCGACAAACAGACCAAAAACGCCGCCCCGCCCGAGGCCGAGCC
>JACQDO010000097.1 GCA_016201085.1 Hyphomicrobiales bacterium
CGACCGTGCCTGCCGGCAGAACAAGCGTCTTTAGCCGCGCGCGCAGATCGAGCGCGATGGCGTGACTGGCGCGCGAGCGCTCGGCACCCGGCGCCAAATTGAGATGCAGCTCGCCTAGCTCGGGCAATTCGCGCACATAATAGTGACGCACCAAGCCGTTGAAATTGAATGGCGCCGGCGTGCCGGCATAAGTTTCGATCGAGCGGATTTCCGGCAATTGCCGCGCCACGCCGGCAATCGCGAACAATGTGCGCTCGGTATCTTCCAACGTCGTGCCCTCGGGCAGGTCGACGATCACGGCCAGTTCCGACTTGTTATCGAACGGCAGCAGCTTCACGGTGACGCTCTTGCTCGCGAACAACAGGCACACCGCCACCGTCGCCACGCCTACGCCGATAAGGAAGCGCCAGGCCGATTTGCGAGAGCGCACGATCGGGGTGGCGATGCGGCGATAAAGCCGGCCGAGCATGCTCTCGCCATGTGCCGACCCATGCTCGTGCTGTGCCTGTCTCTGCGGATGCAAGCGAGCCATCAGCCAAGGCGCGATCACCATGGCGACGAAGAACGAGAACAACATCGCCGCCGAGGCGTTGACCGGGATCGGCGCCATGTAGGGCCCCATCAGGCCCGAGACGAACAGCATCGGCAGCAGCGCCGCCACCACTGTCAGCGTGGCGACAATGGTCGGATTGCCGACTTCCGCCACCGCCTCGATCGCTCCCTGCAGGCGCGAACGGCCATCCTTCATCGCCCAATGGCGAGCGATGTTCTCGATCACCACGATGGCGTCGTCGACCAGGATGCCGATGGAAAAAATCAGCGCGAACAGACTGACGCGGTTGATGGTGTAGCCCATCATTTTCGAGGCGAACAAAGTGAGCAGAATGGTGGTCGGGATGACAACGAGGGTGACCAGGGCCTCGCGCCAGCCGATGGCGAAGGCAATGAGCACGACGATCGACACAGTGGCCAGACCGAGGTGGAACAGCAGTTCGTTTGCCTTGTCGTTGGCGGTTTCCCCGTAATCGCGCGTCACGGTCACATTGACGTCGGCGGGTATAAGCCTGCCCTGCACGCCGTGCAGCCGCGCCAGCAGTTGCTCGGCCACCACGACCGCATTGGCGCCGGCGCGCTTGGCGAAGGCGACGCTGAGTGCCGGCACGCGATCCCACTGGCTGTCCTTGTTCGGCGTGTCCATCCACACGCGGTGCTCTTGCGGGCTCGGACCGAGCACGACCGAAGCGACGTCGCGCACATAGACCGGACGGCCGTCGCGTGTGGCGACCAGCAGCAGCCCGATGTCGGGAATGCCGGTAAGCGTCTGCCCGGCCGCGATGTTGCGCATGATTCCATTGTCGCGCACGTTGCCCGCTTGGAACGAGCGGTTGGCGTCGCGAACTTTGGCGACCAGTTGCTGCAGCGTAACGCCAAACAGCGCGAGCTTTTCCGGGTCGGGTTCGACCCGGATCTGCTGCGGGTTGCCGCCGGAAATGTAGGTCAGTCCGACATTATCGGTTTTCACCAGTTCGGAGCGCAGCTGGTCGGCGAGTTCATAGAGGTCTTTGTCGGTCCAGCGCGCCGCTGCCTCCGGCTTGGGCGAGAGCGTGAGCACCACGACGGCGACGTCGTTGATGCCGCGGCCGACGATCAGCGGTTCGGGAATTCCCACCGGGATACGGTCGAGGTTGGCGCGTATCTTCTCGTGCACGCGCAGGATCGCCTCGTCGGAGCTTGTGCCGACTAGAAATCGCGCCGTCACCATCACGCGGTCGTCGACCGTCTGGCTGTAGACGTGTTCCACCCCATCGAGGGCCTTAATGATGGCTTCCAGCGGCTTGGTCACTAATTCGACCGCATCCGGCGCCTTGAGACCGTCGGCGTTGACGCGAATGTCGACCATCGGAACGCTGATCTGCGGTTCCTCCTCGCGGGGAATGCTGAGCAGCGCAAACAACCCGACCGCGAGCGCCGCCAGCAGGAACAGCGGCGTCAGCGGCGAACGGATCGTGCCTTGCGTGAGGCGCCCCGAAAGCCCGAGCTTCACGGCCGCACCAAGACGTCGCCGGCGTTGAGTCCCGATAGAATTTCCAGGGCATCCGGCATCTCGGGACGCGGCAGTTCGCGTCCGCGCTGGACCGGCACGTCGTTCACGGTGGTGGTGTCCTTGCGGATGCGGGCATAGTCGATGCCAAAGCGCGTGCTGATGAATGATCCCGGCACCATGAAACTGCTACGCTCCCCGGCCGACACCCACACCCGGATGCGCTCGCCGACGAAATAATCGCCGAGCCCCGCGACCGCCGCATCGGCGACGACGCGGCCGTCTTCGATCTGCGGATAGACCAGGCGGATAGCGCCGAACAGCGCGCCGCTCTGGCCGAGTTCGGCGCCGTCGATGCGCACCGGATCGCCGGCCTTGAGGAAGCGGGCATGCCGTTCCGGCACGCGCAGGCGCAAGATGAAATTCCGCTCGGCCACGCTGGCGACGGTTTCACCCGCCAACACGACGGTGCCGGCCGTCACCGTCTTCTTCAAAATCCGGCCGGCGGTCGGCGCCAACACACTGCCTTCGGCGACCTGCTGCTGGATGACCGAGCGTTCGGCGGTGCGCGCTTTGAGCGCGTTGGATGCCACGTTGAAGGCGGTGCGCGCCTCGTCGAGCCGAACTTTCGGAATAGTGCCGCGCGAGAACAGGTCTTCGCCGCGGGTCAGATCGGCTTGTGCCTGGGCAAACTGGGCTTCGAGGCCGGCGATCTGGGCATCGAGCGACTTCATCTGCAGCGCAAGCTTCTCGTCGCCGATTGTGGCAATCACCTGGCCCTGCGTCACCGCATCGCCCTCTTTCACGGCCAGCTCGACCACCGTGCCGCCGATGCGCGTGCGCGCCGGGACGACGTTGGCGCTTTCCACCGTGGCGAAGACGGCTTTTTCGTCGGCAACCGTCTTCGCGGTAACGACGAAGGTCTCCTGGGCGCGCGCCTGCTGGGCGAACACCGCAAGCGCAGCCGCTACGACAATACCGGCACGCATGGCTGCTTTTCCTCGGTCATCTGAACATTTTGTTTAGCGTGCCCCAAAGGCGGGGCACGGTCATTGATGTGACGCAAGTCGCTGGCGGCGCGCCGGGCGCTTCGCCTTGATCCGCGCGTTTGGGACGCAGACCGCAGCGCGCGCCCCCGAGCAATAGACCCGATAGAGCGTGCCGACGAGCTCGCGCGCCGGGGCGCTGCCGATCGAATACCAGATGGTTTGCCCGTCGCGCCGCGCCGTGACCAGCCCGTCCTTGCGCAGCAAAGCCAGATGCTGCGAAACGGTCGAGCTGCGCAGCTTCAGCAAGGCGGCCAATTCGCCGACCGAGCGCTCGCTCTCGATCAACTGGCAAATGACGATCAGGCGATGCCGGTTGGCGAGCGCCTTCAGCAGGGTGCTCGCCTGGTCGGCGGCGGCGAGCATGGCATGGGCTTGTATTTTCATGATTGCGTATATACAAATAAACGAATATATAGTCAATGCCGCCGAGCCGGGATCGCCCGCCGGCGGCCAGCGCCCGCGGCCCGGGCGCTGAGCCGAACGTCAACCCCTTGCTCAGGAGATCCGCCCGTGAACATCGATCGCGCAGTGCTCGCTCTCGCCGGCAGCATGGTGCTGCTCAGCCTCGTGCTGGCCTGGCTGCTCAGTCCCTATTGGCTGCTTCTCGCCGCCTTTGTCGGGGCCAATCTGCTGCAGGCGGCTTTCACCGGTTTCTGCCCGGCCGCCATCATTTTCCGCAAGCTGGGCCTGGAGTTCGGTCCGGCATTCGGCTGCGCACCGGCGAAGCGCTGACCCGCTGCAGGCGGAGCGCACGCCACGCGGCTAGCCCTTGAACATCTCCAGCGCCGCCTCGTGCACGCGCTTGTCGCCGGCGACCACGATGCGGCCGCCGTCTTGCGCTGGGCCATTTTCCCAGGTGGTGACGATGCCGCCGGCGCCAATAATGATGGGGATCAGCGGTACGATATCGTGCGGCTTGATCTCGGTCTCGATAACGAGATCGATGTGGCCGGCCGCCAGCATGCAATAGGCGTAGCAGTCGCCGCCGTAGCGCGAAAGTTTTACTTTGCCCTCGACGCGCTTAAACACCGCACGGTCGGACTCATCCATTAGCAGCGGGCTGGTGGTGAACAGCACGGCGTCCCGCAAATTCGCGCAGGCGCGCGTACGCAGATCGCGCGCTCCTCCCGGCCCGCGGTAACGCGCCGCGCCGCTGTCGCCGGAAAAGCGCTCGCGCGTGAACGGCTGATGCATCATGCCGAACACCGGCTCGCCGAACCGCATCAGGCCGATCAGCGTGCCCCAGGCCACCATGCCGGAGATGAACGACTTGGTGCCGTCGATCGGATCGAGCACCCAGACATATTCGGCGTCGGTGCGCTCCGAGCCGTATTCCTCGCCCAGGATACCGTGCGCGGGGAATTGCCGGCGGATGAGGGCGCGCATGGCGTCCTCCGCCGCCCGGTCGGCGGCGGTGACGGGATCGAAACCGCCGGCCTTCTTGTTCTCGATCGCCAGCGCGGTGCGAAAGAACGGCAGGATGGTCTCGCCCGAAACGCTGGCGAGCTGGTCGACGAAGCTGGCGAAATCGATGGCCGTCATGCGCTTACGGAAAATCCTGTCGTTATCGGCGTATCGGAGACTGGGGCTGGCGGCAACCGCGCCCGCAAGTGCCCGGCTAGGCTCGTTTGCCTTCGCCTGGCATCCATTGCTGCCAGCCCGGTCAGCGCTGCAAATAGGCGTATTATTTTAATATGCGGTATTTTTTGCAGCACACGACATCAATTTCACTCATGTTTTTTGAGCGAACTAAATTTTACCCTGTAAAAACAGCATTCAGCCATGCATTATTTGCATGTAAAATTGACTAATAAGTCTTGATTTTGCTGCAGCGCGGTGTAGCTTATTGCAATGCGGTAGAGATACCGTTGCCCTCCTTGGGCGTTTCCTCCCTAGACTTGGGCCGCTTGCACACGCGAGCGGCCTTTTTTTTGGATCTGCGATTCGCCCTTTACCGGTCGCTCGCCAGGGCTAGGAAGGTTATTCGGCCGCCGCCCGGTACGGGCGCAGCTCTTCCAGCGGGATTTCGCCCAGCCGCCGCGCCAGCGTCTCCATGTCGGCCGCCAGGTGGCTGAAGGCGGCGATGCGCTCATAGCGGCGCTCGTCCATGTAAAGCGCGCGATTGATCTCAAGCTGGATGGCATGCAGGCCGGCGGCCGGGTTGCCGTAATGCTCGGTGATGAAGCCGCCGGCATAGGGCTTGTTACGGCTCACTGTGTAGCCGAGCGAGCGCAGCGTCTTTTCCACCGTCTCCGAAACCGGTCCGACGCAACTGGTGCCGTAGCGGTCGCCGAGCACGAATTCCGGCCGTGGCCGCTCGTCTTTTTGCCCGGCGGTCGACGGCATGGAATGCACATCGATCAGCATGGCAGTGCCAAAATCGCGGTGCAGGCGGGTGAACAGACGGCGCAGCGCCCGGTGATA
>JACQDO010000047.1 GCA_016201085.1 Hyphomicrobiales bacterium
AATTCGTGCGCATGTCGCACGGTTCGGCGATGACGATATTGCAATGATCGCGCTTGCAATGCGCGAGAAACTCGCGCTTTTGCGGATCGCCCGAATTGTCGCGCACGATGACTTCGATGTCCGGAGAAGCCCAGGAACAGGCCTGGGCGATCCTGGAAAATGCCAGCAGACCCGTCCGGTTCGTCGCCAATAGAATTGAAAGTTGCATGAACCCGCCGCCGGTCTATCGGGCGCGACCGAGGCCGCGCCGCCGCTCAAATCACCCCGGCGCAAAGCAGGACATGCCGGCGCGTTCACGCTTTGTAAGACTGATTCGCCCGATAAACACTATAATCCGGCGCTGGCGATTCGTTCTGTCCTTCGGGGTAGGCTGGTAGTGCCGGCAAGAGGTGCACCTCATGCAAGGAATGCCGGCGGCCAGCCCCGTTTCGTCCAGCCGAAGTTACCCGGCGCACCGCGCGCGCGCGTTCAAACGGCCGCCGGATGCCGAGCGGGCCGCAAAGCTGCTGGCGGAACTGGCAACGGCGCCGTGCGCCTATTCGCCCGTCGCGGCGGACGCGCCGCTGGCGGTCTATGGCGCGGGAAAAATGGGCCTGTTGGCCCGCGATTTTCTTGCCGCCGTGGGCCATGAGCTTGTCATGGTGATCGACCGCGACGCGCGTCGGCTGGCGCGCGCGCCGTCTTGGTGGAGCGAGCCGATTCTGGCGCCCGACGCGGCGGTGGACCGCGCCAAGCATGGACTTCGCCTCCTCGTCTGCGTCGTCACCGCTCCCTATGTGCCGATCGAACGCTCGCTTCTCCAGCTCGGATATCAAGATATCGTACCGTTCTACGATCTGGCGGAGAATTTCCGCAGCGTACACCCCTTGTCGAACGGCTGGTTTGCCGCGCCGCTGACGTCAACCGATCGGGAGAAAACGGCGGAAGTTCTTGGGCGCTGGGACGACGACATATCGCGCGCCCACCATCTGCAATTCCTGGCCTGGCGCAGATTGCGCGAGGAATGGGTTTTCGACGCGGCCGCGACACCGGACTGCGCCCGTTATTTCATCCCGGAGGTAACGAGCGTTCTCAACGGCGATGAATTTCTGCTGGATGCCGGCGCTCACGACGGCAGCGTCACGCAAGCCTTCGCGCGGCAAATGAAGGGCGCCTTCCGCCGCATCGTGACAATCGAACCGGACCCAGCGAACCGGGCACGGCTGGAAGCCAACCTGCGATCCTGGCTGCCTTCCGATCCGCGCATCGCGCTCTACGATTGCGCCTTGGCGGAAGAAGCAGGCGACGCATTCTTTCACGACGGGCTCGACTACGCCTCGCAATTATCGCCGACGGGACGAAGGCGCATCGCCACCCGCCCGCTCGATACGCTCGCACTGTCCCCTACTTTCATGAAGGTCCATCTCGAAGGCGGCGAACTCCCCGCGTTGAAAGGCGCGCGCGCGACGCTGCTGGCCAGCAGGCCCATCGTAGCGGTGACCGTTTATCATAATGCCGACGGCATCTGGAAAACGCCGCACTGGCTCATGCAATTGCTGCCCGACTACCGGTTCCTGTTCCGCGCCTCGCCCTCGACGCCAATCCGGCGCTTTGCGAAAGGGCGCAAGCGCGGTTCCGCGCGGCGATCGACGAAGGGCGTCTCAAAATCATCAATGCCGCGATATGGGAAAAAGACGGTCAGGCGAGCTTCTATGTCAATCTCGACAACGATCATTGGAGCAGCCTGGATGTCGGATGGGCCGGGCGTGACGCGACCAAATACAAAGAAATCGTCGTGCCGTGCGTGACGCTGGGCGGCCTGTTCGCCGAATTCGGCCTGCCCTACTACCTGAAGATCGACGTCGAGGGCGTCGACCAAAGTGTGATCGAGCAGTTGCGCGGCAGCGATCCACTTCCCCTTTTCGTCAGCGTCGAGGATTGCCGGTTCGGCTTCCAGTATATGGAGACGCTGGCGGCCTGTAGCTACAATCGCTTCAAGCTGTTGAATCAATCCACCGTATCGCAGATGAAAGATACGGCCACCGGCCGTGTCTTTCCGGCCGGGTCATCCGGGCCGTTCGGCAACGATTTGCCGGGGCAATGGCTGTCATATGACGAGATGGTGAAGCTTTACTCGACCACGGTGCGGGATTTCGCGGGCAATCGTCTGGCGCCCCGCGTCCACTGGTGGGACATCCACTGCACGAATTCGGAAGGGCTTGGAAAAGAATGAGTACGGCATCGGAAGAAGAGAAGTTCGCCGAATATGTTCGCCGTAACATTGAGAGCGCGGGTCGAGACACGGGCTTCAACGGGCTCTGTCAAATCTGGGTGCGCGAATGCATTCGGCACAATTATGCGCAGAACTTCACCTGGCTCGGGCGGCCGATCATCCAGGTGCCGCAGGATGTCTACGCGATCCAGGAACTCATGTGGTCGTGCCGGCCCGATTTGATCATAGAGACCGGCATCGCCCATGGCGGCTCATTGGTGATGAGCGCCTCGATGCTGGCGCTGCTCGACTATTGCGATGCCGTCAAAACGGGCGACGTCCTCGATCCAAGGGCCAGCCGCCGCAAGGTGGTCGGGGTCGATATCGACATCCGCGCGCACAATCGCGCGGCCATCGACGCGCATCCGCTGCGCCACAAGATTCACACCATCGAGGGCTCATCCATAGCCCCGGGCACGTTGGACAAGGTTGCCGCGCAGGCCGAAGGTTACGAGCATGTCATGGTGTTCTTGGATTCCCATCATACCCATGATCATGTCCTGGAAGAACTCGAGCTGTACGCACCCTATGTCGGCAAAGGCTCGTATTGCGTCGTCTGGGATACCGGCGTCGAGGACTTACCGGACGGAATGTGTGCCGATCGCCCTTGGGGTAAAGGCAACAATCCGAAAACCGCGGTCTGGGAATATATGAAGCGCCTGAAGGACGAAGGCCGCCAGGCGCGCGGCGGCGGCAACCTGCGCTTTGAATATGACCACACGATTGAGCACAAGATTGCGATCACGGCATCACCTGACGGGTTCCTGAAGCGCGTGTGACATTTCGAGACGACCTGTTCTTCTTGCGCGGCAGACAAGGATCGACGGATATGACCGACGACACATTCTACTATCCCTCGTCCGGCGACGAGGCCTATTACGCCAAGCTGCAAAAGCTGATCGAGAAATATCCGCACGACCTGCGCCACTACCTCGATTTGTTTCCGGTCTATACCAACCGGCGGTCTTTCATTCGGCAGCTGGCGCATTACGAGCTGTTCAAGCTGACCGTCGACCTGCCGGGTCACTACGTCGATTTCGGCGTCTATTTCGGCAAGTCTTTTTTCACCTGGCATAAATTTCTGGAAATCTTCACGCCGACCGCGACGCACAAGAAGGTCATCGGCTTCGACACGTTTCAGGGTTTCCCGGGCCTCGCGCCGGAGGACGGCGCCAGCGATGACACGATCCAGAAAAGCACCGGCGGACTAAGCTCGGCCAGTTTCCTCGCCGAGTTCCGCGAACTGCTCGATTTACACAATCAGGATGCCGTTCTCCCGGTCGGCCGCGGCACCATCGTGCAGGGCGATGTCTGCGAGACCTTTCCGCGCTGGCTCGAGGAGAATCCCGAAGCGCGCTTCTGCCTCTGCAATCTGGACATGGATCTTTATGAGCCGACCGCCGTGGTGCTTGCGGGCTGCTGGGAACGTCTCGTGCCCGGCGGCGTTCTGATCCTTGACGAATACGCCACCAGCAAATGGCCGGGCGAAACCAAGGCCTGGGACGATTTCGCGGTCGAGCGTGGCCTCAGCGTCGCTCTGAAACGCTTTCCCTTTGCCAATGCGCCCGGGGCTTATGTAATCAAGCCGCGGCCCGCTCCTTATTGAGACAGTCGTCGGCATTGAAATACGAACGTTTCACGCCCGCAGCCGCCGGGTATCAGAGCGACTGCTTGGCGCCCGATGCCTTCACCACCGCGCCCCATTTGACGATCTCGCTCTTGATGAAAGCGCCGAATTTTTCGGGACTGTCGCCGACCAGCTTGGCGCCCTGCGGCGAGAGTTTGGCGATCACCTCGGGGCTTTTCATGGCGTCGGCGGCCGCTTTGTTGAGCTTGTCGACGATGTCTTTCGGCAGGTTGGCGGGGCCGACCATGCCGTACCAATTCTCCGCATCGACGCTGGCCAGGCCAAGCTCACCCATGGTCGGGACATCCGGCACCGACGGCGCGCGTTCCTTGGCAGCGACCGCGAGCGCGCGGAACTTGCCGGACTTGATGTGCGGCAGCAGGACCGGCGTATCGAGGAATACCATCTGCACCTGCCCACCGAGCAGATCGTTCACCGCCGGCGCTGCGCCGCGATAAGGCACGTGCACGATGTCGATCTTGGCATTGATCTTGAGCAGTTCGCCGGCCAGATGCGGCATGCTGCCGGGACCGCTCGAAGCAAAATTGAGCTTGCCCGGCTGCGCTTTCGCCATCGCCACCAGTTCCTGGAATGTTTTCACCGGCAGCGACTCCGGCACCACCAGCAATTCCGGAACCGTGGCGACCAATGTGATCGGCGTCAGATCCTTGGTGGAATCGTACGGCACCTTTTCGACCAGGCTGGCGCTGATGGCGATGGCGCCGGCGCTGCAAATGCCGATGGTGTAGCCATCGGGCGCCGCCTTGGCGACCGCATCGGTGCCGACCACGCCGCCGGCGCCGCCGCGATTGTCGATCACGATCTGCTGGCCGAGCAGTTCGGACATGCGCTGTCCAATGACGCGCGCGATGATGTCGTTCGGGCCGCCGGGCGGGAATGGAACGACGAGCTTGATCGGCCGGCTGGGATAGGTTTCCGCCGCGACGACGCCGGGCAAACTGGCCACGATCAGCGCCAGCAACAGCCATTTCAAAGTCCGCATGCGTTCCTCCCCATTTTTTTACAGCCTAGCCGATACCCGCCGTTGAGCCTAGCGGAAGCATCGGTCATAGGGCAGCATGCCGCAAAATTCATAAAAACGGCAACGGAAAGCCAAAGGATGATTCGGATCGGCATTATCGGGCTCGGCTGGTGGGGCAAGCAGATCGTCACCTGTCTCGCCGACAGCCCGCGCTTCAAGGTCGTGGCCGGCTGCGACATCGACAGCAAGATGGCGGCGCCGTTCGCGACGGCCCACAAGTTCGACCTCACCGGCGACTACAAGTTGCTGCTCACGCGGCCCGACGTCGACGCCGTCGCGGTGGTGACGCCGCATTTGCTGCACGAGGAGATGGCGATTTCCGCTTTTGCCGCCGGCAAGCAGGTATTCTGCGAAAAGCCGCTGGGGCTCAATACCGCCAGCGCCGAACGCATCCTGGCCGCCAGCGCCAAGACCGGCGGCGTGCTCGGCATCGGCCACGAACGGCGCCACGAACCGGCGATGGAGGAGATGCGGCGCCTGTTCGAAAGCGGCGTGCTTGGGCGCCTGCTGCACATGGACGCCAATGTCAGCCACAGCAATTTCCGCAAGATCGATCCGTCGAACTGGCGGCGCGATCCCAAGCATGCGCCGGCCGGCGCCTGGACCGCGCTCGGCATCCATCTCGGCGATTTGTTCGTATCGCTCGCCGGCTCCCCGACGCGCGTCGCCGCGCGCACGGCCTCGCAGATATTCCCGGTGCCGTCGGAGGATTTCGTCAGTGCCGAGATCGACTTCGCCAACGGCGCGCGCGGCCGCATCACCTGCCTGTCGACGCCGCCGTTTTATGCGCGCTTCACGCTGGTGGGCGACCAGGGCTGGGTCGAGGTGCAGGAAGGCGGCAATGTCGACAAAGGCATCCCGTCGAGCTTCGTGCATTGCCAGCCCGACGGCAGCCGCGAGACGCGCAGCTATCACGACGTCAACACGGTGCGGCTGAATTTCGAGGCCTGGGCCGACGCCATCGAAGGCCGCGCGCCCTATCGCTTCACCACCGAGCAACTGCTCGGCAATATCCGCATTCTCGACGCGGTGGTCCGCTCGGCCGCGGCCGACGGTAAGCCGATCGCACTGTGACAATGCAGCGCGGCGGGCTGCTCGCAATTCGATCTCTGTTGCGCTAAACGATGGCCTCAGAGGCCGCCGCATGCAGAGTGAAAAAGAGCAAGTCGCCCTCACGTCGATTTTCGCATCGGCCGGATTGACGATCGCCAAGACGGTGGTCGGAATTTCCACCGGCTCGCTCGCGATTCTGTCGGAGGCCGGGCATTCGCTGATCGATTTCGGCGCCACGGTGATGACCTATGCCGCCGTGCGCATCTCGGGCAAGCCGGCCGACGAGGAACACCATTACGGCCACGGCAAGGTCGAGAGCGTCTCGGCGCTCGGAGAAACCGCGCTGCTGTTCCTGCTCTCGGGTGTGGTGATCTGGGAGGCGGTCAAGCGTCTCATCGATCACGAGCCGCATGCGGTGGTCGCCACCGTCTGGGCTTTCGGCGTGATCGTGGTGTCGATCGCGGTCGATTTCTTCCGGGCGCGCGCGCTGGCGCGCACCGCCAAGCAGACGCAAAGCCAGGCCTTGGAAGCCGACGCGCTGCATTTTTCATCCGATCTGTGGTCCTCGCTGGCGGTGCTGATCGGGCTGGTCGGCGTTTATTTCGGCCTGCCCTGGGCGGATTCCGCCGCCGCGCTGCTGGTGGCGGTGCTGGTTTGCAGCGCCGGCTGGCGGTTAGGGCGGCGCACCATCGAAACGCTGACCGATACGGCGCCGCAAGGCGCCGCCGAACGCATCGGTGCCATCGCCGCCAATGTCGCCGGCGTGGTCGCGGTCGAGCGCATCCGCGCCCGCGAAGTCGGCGACAAGACGTTCGTCGATTTGGTGGTTGCGGTCAGCCGCACGCTGCCGCTCGATCGCGTGAGCGCCATCAAGCTCGCCGTCGAGGCCGCGCTACGCGAGCAGATGCCGGGAGCCGAGCCGATCGTCACCACCGATCCGGTGGCGCTCAACAACGAGACCGTACTCGATCGCGTCATGGTGATCGCGCGCAACCGCGCGCTCGCCGTGCATCATGTGACGGTGTACGACCTGCAGAACCGGCTGGCGATTTCGCTCGACCTGGAGGTGGACGGCAAGCTCTCGCTGCACGACGCCCACGCCTTGGCGGATGGCTTGGAAAGCGCGATCGCCGCCGACCTCGGCGCCAATGTGGAAATCGACACCCACATCGAGCCGTTGCAGCCGCACCGGGCGGGCGGCCGCGAGGCCCCTCCCGAGCGGGTGAAGGCGGTCGAGCTTGCCTTGTCGGAGCTCGCTCCGCACAGTCGCACCATTCGCGACGTTCACAACGTTCGCGTGCGCGAGACCGACGAAGGCGAGATCGTCAACTTCCACTGCCGCGTCGATCCGGACTTGAGCGTGCAGAGCGTGCACGAGAAAGTGGATGAGCTGGAGCGAGCGTTAAAACAGCGTTCGCCGTCGATCAAGCGCGTGATCGGGCATGCGGAGCCGACGCGTTAGGGCACCAGCACCGCCGCACCCTGTAAGCGTCCCTCTCGCAGGTCCGAGAGCGCCTCATTGGCCCGATCCAGCGGATAGCGCACCACCTCGCATTTGACGCCGGCTTTGGGCGCGACGCTGAGGAACTCGTGCGCGTCCGTGCGTGTGAGGTTCGCCACCGACATCACGTGCCGCTCTTCCCACAGCAGCGCATAGGGAAAGCTCGGGATATCCGACATATGGATGCCGCCGCAGACCACGCGGCCGCCTTTTTTCACCGCCTTGAGGGCTGCCGGCACCAGGGCGCCGACCGGTGCGAAGATGATGGCGGCGTCGAGCGGCTCGGGCGGTGCGTCCTCGGAGGCGCCGGCCCATACCGCGCCGAGCGCGCGCGCGAAATCCTGCGCCGCAGCATCTCCTTTGCGCGTGAAGGCGAACACGCGCCGCCCCTGCCAGCTCGCCACCTGCGCCAGGATATGGGCGGCGGCGCCGAAACCATAGAGGCCGAGCGTCATATCTTTTCCAGATTTGCCCTCGCCCGCCATGCGATAGCTGCGCCAGCCGATCAGCCCGGCGCACAGCCAGGGCGCGATTTCGGCGTCATCGCCTTGCTCGCCGAGGGGAAAACAATAGCGCGCGTCGGCAACCGTGTGGCTGGCGTAGCCGCCGTCGCGCGTATAGCCGGTGAACACCGGCGCGTCGCAGAGGTTTTCGGCACCCGCACGGCAATAGGGGCACGACCCGCAGGTCGCACCCAGCCAAGGTACGCCGACCCGCTCGCCAAGGCTAAAGCTACTCACGCCCGCGCCAATAGCGGCCACGCGGCCGACCACCTCATGGCCCGGCACCAGCGGCAGCTTTGGCTGCGTGAGTTCGCCGTCCACCGCGTGCAGATCGGTGCGGCAGAC
>JACQDO010000098.1 GCA_016201085.1 Hyphomicrobiales bacterium
GGCGATGCGTTCCGCATTGAGGATCAGACAGCGCTCCGGACACATTTTCACGCAGATGTCGCAGCTCTTGCACCAAGCCGCATTGATATCGAGGCGCACATTGTAGGGCGCTGTCGCCGGCGCCTTCGGCGCAACCGGCACATCGACCGCCGGCGTGGTGTTGCGCGCTTCCTCGATCCAGCCGCGACCGCGACGGAACGCTTCCAGATTGACCGGGATCGTCTTCTTCGGCACGAATTCGGCGACCGTGCGCTCCCAGTCCACGGTCGAGAACTCCAAGGCGGTCGACAGCGCGCCGAGCAGCACGACGTTGGCCGCGCGCTCGTTGCCGAGCTTCTCGGCCATGTCGGTGGCGTCGATGGCGTAGGCTTCGCCGACATGGGCGACGACCTCGGCCGGCGTCTCTTTCGAATAGCGCATCGGCGCGCCCGGCTTGCGGTTGAGGCAGGCGAAGGGCGGCACGATGCGTTTGGTATCGCAGATGAAGATGCCGCTATCGGGCTTGAGGAACGGCAGCCAGCGCAGTCCTTCCGCCCATTCCAGCGCGACCAGGATGTCGACCTCGCCTTTCGGGATGGTCGGCGACCAGACGCGCTTGCCGAAGCGCACATGGCTGAACACGGAACCGCCGCGCTTGGCCATGCCATGCACTTCGCTCTGCTTGACCTCGAAGCCCTGGCTCTGCGCCAACAGCGCCAGCACCTTGGAGACCATGATAACGCCCTGCCCGCCGACGCCGACGATCAGCACGTTGCAGGCATCGTCGGCGGAAGCGGGCTTCAGCGTCGGAGATTTCGGCCAGGCGGCGCGACGCACAGCGGTGACTGGATCTCTCATTGCATCACCGGCTCAACGGTCTTGATGCAGTCGACGGCGCAAACCTGCGCGCACAGCGTACAGCCGATGCATAGGCCCTGGTCGATCTGCACCTTGTGGCGGCCTTCGAACGACTGCTCGCTCCAGGTGATGGCCGGGCAGCCGATGTTCATGCAGGCCTGACAGGCGTTGCATTGCTCTTCGACCACGATGAACGGCGGGCCCTTGATCTTGACCGGGTCGAGCACGCAAGGCCGGTCGGCGATCAGCACGGCGACGCCGCGATAATTGATGGCGTCGCGCAGGTTCTGATGCACGGCGGCGAGATCGTAAGAGTCGACCTTGCGCACCCATTGCACGCCGACGGCGCGCACCAGCGCTTCATAGTCGACCCGCGGTGCCGGCTCGTTCCTGATGGTCTTGCCGGTGCCGGGATGCTGCTGGCCGCCGGTCATGGCGGTGATGCCGTTGTCGAGCAGCATTACCGTGATATTGGCCTGGTTGTAGACCGCATTGATGAGCTGCGGGATGCCGGCATGCAGGAAGGTGGAATCGCCGATGGTGGCGACGACCGGTTTGACCTCGCCGGCCTTGGCCATGCCGACGGCATTGCCGATCGAGGACCCCATCGACACGGTGGTGTCCATGCCGCGCAAAGGATCGAGACAGGCCAAGGTGTAGCAGCCGATATCGCCGGCGACGCGCGCGCCGGTGGCGCGCACCGCCATGAAGGCCGAGGTGTGCGGGCAGCCGGCGCACAGCACCGGCGGACGTACCAGCGGTTCCGGCGTCCAGGCTTTGTGCTGCGGGCGCGGCTCCAGAATGCCGGCCTGCTCAAAACCGGCGCGCACCAGTTCGGGCGACAATTCGCCGGCACGCGGGAAGAAGCACTTGCCCTCGACCTTGAAACCGAGCGCCTGGATTTCCTTTTCGATCACCGGCTCTAACTCTTCCACCACGAAGATGCGATCGACCGATTGGCAGTAGCGGCGCAGCAGATCGTCCGGCAGCGGCCAGGAGGCGCCGAGCTTCAACACATTGGCGTCCGGCAGCACCTCGCGCACGTACGGGTAACAGGTGCCGGCGGTGATGACGCCGAAACTGGTGTCGCCCTTCTCCCAGCGATTGATCGTGGACTCGGCGAGATAGGCCTTCAGCTTGGCTTCGCGCTCGATCACCAGACCGTGGCGCGGGCGCGCAAAGGCCGGGATCATGACGTTCTTCGACGGCTTCTCGATGAAGGGACGCTGCGGCGGCTCATTGCGGTCGCCGATCGCCACCGGACTGCGGGTGTGCGACAGCCGCGTGGTCGAGCGCACGATCACCGGCGTGTCGAACAGCTCCGACAGATCGAAGGCGAGTTTGGTGAAATCCAGCGCCTCCTGCGCATCGCTCGGCTCCAGGATCGGTACGGTGGCGAGCGCACCGTAAATGCGCGTGTCCTGCTCGTTCTGCGAGCTGTGGATGCCGGGATCGTCGCACACGGCGATGACCAGCCCGCCGTTCACGCCGATATAAGTTTGCGACATGAAGGCGTCGGCGGCGACGTTGAGGCCGACATGTTTCATGGCGCAGAGCGCGCGCCGCCCGGCAAAGGAGGCGCCGATGGCGACGTCGAGCGCGACCTTTTCGTTGGTCGACCACTGCGCGTGCAGGTCTTCGGCCGGGAAATCGGCGATGGTTTCGAGGATTTCGGTCGAGGGGGTGCCGGGATAGGCGGCGGCGACCTTGACGCCCGCCTCCCAGGCGCCGCGCGCGATCGCCTCATTGCCGGTCAATGGCCGCACATCGTTCGGCCTGCTGGCCGACGGCGCGACGGCCTCCACTGCTTCGTGCATCTATTCCCCCACGGACGGCGAAGCTCGCCTGCTTGTCTATTCAGCCATCTTCCTTGATACGTCAGCGGACGTAATTGAGTTAAATCAATTGGATAGCGCGCGAGTACTTTGGCCTTCAGGCGCTCGACCGTCTTGGCCGTGTCGACCACGAAACGGCCGTGGCTCCCGCTGCAAATCTGGTCGAGATCGTCCTTGGCCGTGACCGCGAAGGTGACCTTGCGCCCTTCCACCGCGCTGACGGTGGCGGTGATCTCGGCCGTCATGCCGAGCAAAGTCGGCGCCAGATGCTTGATCGAGACGTCGGTGCCGACCGAGTCCTCGCCGGCATCGCCGTGATCGAGGATGAGCTGGCGGCAGGTCATCTCGATATCGCGCACCAGATAAGGGGTGCCGTAGACGCGGCCTTCCTCGCCCATGAAACCGATAGTGCGGTCGCGATCGACCTGAACGCGGTTGACCAGCGACACACCCGCACGAAGGCTTTCCTTCATCCTCGTAACCCTCCTCACCGTCACAGCTATCGTCTTATTAAAGTCACTCGCGCAGCGGCCGGCTTGATCAAGGTCAAACCCGGCGCATTTTAGATTCCCAAATAGGCGTCGCGCACGCGGGCGTCGGCCGCTATCTCGGCGGCGGTGCCGGAGAGCGTGATGCGGCCGGTCTCCAGCACATAGGCGCGGTCGGCGATGGCGAGCGCGGCGCGCGCGTTCTGCTCGACCAGAAGGATGGTGAGCTTGTCGTCCTTGAGCGCGCGGATCACCGCCAGCACGTGATCGACCAGGTTGGGCGCCAGACCCATCGACGGCTCGTCCAGCAGCAGCAGCCGCGGCTTGGCCATCAAGGCGCGGCCGATCGCCAGCATCTGCTGCTGGCCGCCGGACAGCGTGCCGGCCGGCCGTTCCCAGAACGCATCCAGCATCGGGAACATGGCGCGCGCGCGCGCCAGTTCCGGCTCGAGATCCTCGTCGCGGCGCGACCACGCACCGAGCCGCAGATTGTCCTTCACCGACAGCGGCTCGAATAGTTGGCGGCCTTCCGGCACCTGCGAGATGCCGAGCCCCACCCGCATATGCGCCGGCAGCTGTTCGATCGGATTGCCGGCAAAGCGGATGCTGCCGTCCATGATCGGCTGCACGCCGGAAATGGCATGCAGCAGCGTGGTCTTGCCGGCGCCATTGGCGCCGATCAGCGTGACGATCTCACCGGCCTCAACATGCAGCGTGACACCGTGCAGTACCTCGATGCGGCCATAGGCGCTTCTGACGTTCTCAATCGAAAGCACGGCCGGCCTCCTGCGAACCGTGAACGCCGAGATAGGCTTCGATCACCGCCGGATTGGAACGTACTTCCTCCGGCGTGCCTTCGGTGAGCGTGCGGCCGCTTTGCAGCACATGCACCCGGTCGGAGATATTCATCACCAGCCGCATGTCATGCTCGACCAGCACGACCGTGATGCCGTCCTGCGTGATGGAGCGGATGACATGGTCGATGTCCTGCGTCTCGATCGGATTGCAGCCGGCGGCCGGCTCGTCGAGCAGCAGCACCTTGGGTTCGCTGGCCAGCGCGCGCGCGATTTCCAGCCGCTTGAGTGCGCCATAGGCGAGCGATCCGGCCTGACGCTCGGCGACGTCGGCAAGATTGACGCGCGCGAGTGCCGCCAGAGCCGCTTCGCGGGTCGCCCGGTTTTGCCGCGCCACCGTCGGCCAGTGCAGCAGATCGGCGAGAACCCCGGTCCGCTCATGCCGATGACGGCCGACCATGACGTTTTCCAGCACCGTCATGCGCGAAAATATTTGCAGATTCTGGAACGTGCGCGACAGTCCGCGGCGGGCGAGCTGATCGGGCGCGAGGCCCGTCACCGTTTCGCCGGCGAGCCGGATGCTGCCGTCGTTCGGTTTGTAGAGGCCCGACACCAGGTTGAACAGCGTGGTCTTGCCGGAGCCGTTCGGCCCGATGATGGAGAACACCTGGCCGGACTCTATCGCGATATTCACGCCGTCGATGGCGCGCACGCCGCCGAAGGTGATGGCCAGCCGATCGGTTTCCAGGACGATCATTTGCGCCATCCCTTGAGCATCGCGACAAGCGACGGCACGATGCCCCGGCGCAGGAAGATCATGAAAACCATCACGATCAGGCCGAGCAAGGCCTGTTCGTATTCGTGGAACACGGTGAGCACCTGCGGCAGCACCACCAGCACGATGGCGCCGACCAGCGAGCCGACGATCGACCCCATGCCGCCGAGCACGACCATCGCGACCAGCTCGATGGAGCGCAGGAAGCCGGCGACGTCCGGCGTGACGTGGCCGTTGAACAGCGCCAGATAGGAGCCGGCCACCGAGGCATAGATCGCCGAGATGATGAAGATCGTCAGCTTCTTGCTGGCGACGTCGACGCCGAGCACCAGCGAAGCGATCTCGCTGTCATGGATGGCCTGCAGCGAGCGTCCGGTCGGGCTGTGCATCAGATTGAGCGCCAGCACGAAACCGAGCACGCAGGTGGCGCAGGCGATCCAGTACCAGGTATCGGAGCCGCGCACGCTCCAATCGAACAGCGTGAGCTTGGGCACGGTCATGCCGTCCGGCCCGCCGGTCCAGCCGGCTTCGTTGCTGAGCACGATGGCCACCAGCAAGCCGAATCCGAGCGTGGCGACCGCCAAATAATGCCCTTTCAGCCGCAAAATCGGCCGCCCCACCAGGAAGGCGACAATGCCGGAGAGCGCCGCGCCGGCGAACAGGCTCAGCCACGAGGGCATGCCGAGATAGGTCGGGCCGATGGCGACCGAGTATGCGCCGATGCCGAGGAAGCCGGCGTGGCCGAGGCTCACTTGCCCGGCAAAACCCATCAGCAGATTGAGGCCGACCACGGCCAGCGCGTAAATGAACACCAGCGTGCCGATGCGATAATAGAACATCGACGGGAAAAACCACGGCAGCACGATGACGATGGCGGCAACCGCTATCGCCGGCAGCAAGCGTGTTTCGAGCAATGCGCGCAAGATTACACCCGCTCGACTTTGGCCCGGCCGAACAAGCCCTGCGGAATGAAAATCAGCACGACAAGGATGATGAGGAACGCCACCGCGTCCTTGTAGTTCGACGAGATATAGCCCGCGCTCAGCGCCTCGATCATGCCGATCATCAGACCACCGACCACGGCGCCGGGCGCGCTACCGATGCCGCCGAGCATGGCGGCAGCGAAGCCTTTCAGTGCCAGCAGAGTGCCGGCGTCGTAACTGGTGAGCGCGATCGGCGTGATCAGAATGCCGGCGATCGCCCCGATGGCGGCCGACACCGCAAAGGAGAAATCGACGATGCTGCGGGTGTCGACGCCGATCAGGCGCGCCGCCAGCCGATTGGCCGCGGTGGCAATCACCGCCTTGCCCAGCATGGTGCGGTCGATGAACAGCCAGAGCACCAGCACGATGATGCTGGCGCTGGCCAGCACCACCAGGCTTTGCGGCAATATCGCCGCGCCGCCGATCTTGATCGGGTCGCCGCCGAACAGCGACGGCAGGCTATGGAAGCGCTTGTCGAACACGATCTGCGCCACACCGCGCAGAAAAATCGAGGCGCCGATGGTGATCATGATCAGCGCCACCGGGGTGGCGCCGCGCGCTGGCGCGACCGCGAAGCGGTGCAGCGCCAGGCCGACGGCGGTGGTCAAGAAAATGGCGAGCAGCGCCGCCACCGGCAGCGGCAGGCCGGCCTGCGCCGCGAATACCGTAATCATGCCGCCCAGCATGACGAACTCGCCCTGGGCGAAATTGATGATATCCGACGCCTTGTAGATCAGCGTGAAGCCAAGGGCGACCAGCGCGTAGATGGCGCCGACGGTCAGGCCCGAGAAGACGAATTGCAGCAACTCGGCCATCGCGGCGAAGGCCTCGCTAGGGGTGGGTTAAGATAATAGCAGGCTAGTGTCCCGATTCCGAAGTTCGCAAAACGTTGTGGCTCATACGGATGCGAACTTCGGAATCGTAAGGACACTAGCAATTTTACGATTCTAGTGTGGTTTTGGATTTAAAGTTCCTATTTGAATTCGCGGTTACAACCGTAGGAACTTTAAATCCACCACACTAGGAAACGGGCAGGCCCTCACCGAGCCTGCCCGATCGTCAACTCATCAAGTGCCGGGGACCAAGGCCCAGTCGCCGTTCTTGATCTCGAGCATATGGAACGCCGACAGGTCGAGACCCATATGGTCGGTCTTCGACATGTTCACGATGCCGCCGGTGCCGATATAGCCTTTGGTCTTCTCGATCTCGTCGCGCACCTTGGCCTTGTCGGCGCTCTTGGCGCGCTGCATCGCCTGCACCAGGATCATCAGGCCGTCATAGGCGTGACCGCCGAAGGTCGACACCGCCTGCCCGGTCTTCTGCTGGTAGGTCTTGGAATAGTTCACCACCACCGGCTTCTGTTTGTCGTTGGCCGGAAGCTTGTCGGCGATCAGCAGCGCCGCCGCCGGCAGCCGCACGCCTTCGGCCGCGGGGCCAGCGAGTTCAATGAACTGCTTGGAGGCCACGCCGTGGCTCTGATAGAGCGGCAGCGTGATCGCGAGCTGGCGATAATTGCGCGTGACGATCGCCGGACCCTGGCCGAAGCCCGGATTGACCACCGCCTGTACGCCCGCCTTGTTCTTGATATTGGTGAGCTGCGGGGTCATGTCGCTATCGCGCGGCCCGTAGCTTTCCTCGATCGCGATCTTGA
>JACQDO010000104.1 GCA_016201085.1 Hyphomicrobiales bacterium
GAGCGATTTCGCGGCGAACATGCGGCAGGCGGAGGAATTTCTCGAAATCTACCGTTCGCGCGCCAAACTCATCGTTACGACGCTGCTGCATTGCGCGCTGCCGGCGATCGCCATGGGCATTCCGGTCGTGCCCTTCTATCCGCTCAACAACGAGACGGCGCACGCCTCCGACCGCGAAAGATTTTCCTCGCTTGAGGGCCTTAGTCGCGTTTATCGGTTTGAGGAGATCGACCATGTCGACTGGAACCCCGCGCCCATCGACGTCGGCGGCATCAAGCTCAAGATTTTCGATCGCTTCTACGAGATGGCGATGCGGTGGCACCTCGCCCCGCCACCCCCGCTCGGACCCATCGCGCCGCCGAGCACGTTGCCGCCGCGAGTAACTCCGTAATTTTTTCAATGATGCAGTGCAGAGCCCTGCGCCGACCGATGGAATCGAAGGGCTATATCTTTTCGACGACGGGCCTATACCCGCGGCCAAGTTAGAGGCACGGGCTAAAGCAAATCATTCGGCAGTTTTATCCAATCGTCCGGCATGAGGTCGGACACGGACCGGTTGTTTTTGAACCATTTTTCCGGAGCGATAACGATTTTATCCGGGGCAGCCGAAAGCCAAGCTCCCCACCAGCTGTAACTACTGTTTGCAATAATGAAATGCTTACATCTCGTCATCAGTCGCATGTCATGCACGCCTGGTTTATCTTTGTTGCAATCGACGAAGACGCAAGGCGCGTCAGGCTTTATATTCTCACGGGCCCAATCCAAATCGTCTGAAAATACGAAAAAGGTCGGCTGCGAAAGCCTTTCCTTGAGCAATCGAATCCCTTCGCCGTAGTATTCGGCCGGACAAACGCCAAAGATACTGTTCACGTACGGATCGGTCCAATAGTCGGCCCGGCGCACGTGAATACAAACCGAACACGACTCCTCAATGCGCTTCATCGTTGATGTGTTGGCAGGGTTGGGCGGCGAGGTCATGGAAAACTCACGCAGCAGAACGGATCTGATGTCGCTGAAATACTTCCAGCTCTGCCAGAATCCTCTCAAATAGATATTACCCTTGAGAAGAAACACGTCGCCGGAAAATCCCACCTGTCTATCATCCACTGTCGTAAACAGCATCCGCTTGTGCGGCCAGGTCATGGGCGCGAATCGGCGCAACAACGATTGGGTCGATTCCCGTAAAGCCATTTTGTCTAAGAAATTCAACCGCGCAGCTTGAATGGCCAGTCGGTCAAGCTCATAGCGTCGCACGCGAGCTTTCCTATAGAAGTCCAAATCCAGTTTGAGAGGCGCATTGTTTCGAATGGCGAGCGTGCGGAATACGTTCCACAACTAGCTTGGCTTGCATCCGATGAAGTTCGAGCTGAAGGTGGCGCCGGATTCAGAATCCAATATGTAATCGTAGCACTGAAAGGGCAAATAGCGGTTATTGGTCCACAGCGGCCACCGAGGCCGACGGCATTTGTCTACTTGTCGTTGAATCCGGCGCCTGGCAAAGCGTGGCGAATGGCAAACCAGTCTCGACCACCGCATGCGGGAAAAACGGTCGCGCCCGCAGCCTAAAGCAAAAGGCTAGACAGCACGCCGACAAGGATGGCCGCCTTGTGTAGCCTCGCCTCGACCGCGCGACTCGCCATGCCGCAACATTGCCTACTGCCGCGGCAGCGTCGATGTCGGCGCCGCGCTAGCGCCGCGGATCACGTTGTTGCCGTAGGATGTGACGGTGCCGCCGCCGGTGATGGCGAGCTTTTGCCCGGTGCCGATCAGGCTGGACGCCGACAGATACGCGGCGCCGCCCTGGGCGGACTGCACCGCGAAGCTGGTATGGGTTTCAAACGTCGTGCGGTCGATGACCGCGGTGTTGGCGGCACCACCGGCGCCCTGCACGTTCACGCCGCCGGCGTTACGGCTAATGACGCTATCCTGCAACAAGAGCTTCGTGCCGCTGGTACCGACCAGATTGATGCCATTGCCGGTGAAGCCGTGGATCGAGCTGCGGCGAATGACCACGCTACCGCTGCCGATGATGTTGACGCCGTGCACGCCGCTTCCCTGGCCTTCGATATCGATGCCTTGCAGGACGATCTTATCGTTGACGCCGGCATTGACGGTAATGCCATTGCACGCCGCCACCTGCACGCCGGCGGTGCCGGCCACACAGAGGATGGATATCGACTTCGCGATAGTCACGACGCCAAAGTTGGAGCCATCCATGCAATTGATCTCGCCGCCAGCCGCGGTCTTGGACAGCGCGCCGGCGAAGGTCGAACATGGCGCCACCAGGGTGCAATCGTTGCTGTCGCTGCCGGCGCCGGAAACCCAGGTCTGCGAGGCTAGCGGCGCGCTACCGCCGGAATTGACCGTGAGCGCGGCATTCCGGGTCTGATCGCCTTGACCATTCGTGGTGTTGGCGAAACTGACGGTAGCGTTGTAGCCGCCGATCGGCAGGCTGTTGGCGTTCGAATTGACCGTAAAGGTTATCGTCGTCGGCGAAGTGGTCAGGGTGCCGGATGCCGACGATGCGCTGAGCCAGCTCGGCAGCCCGGTGATCGAATACCCGATCACGCCGCTATTGGTGCTCAGCTGATACTGGAACGACGCGGGCGAAAAAGGGCCGCCGGGATTCCCCACGCTCGCCATGTTGGTCGCCGGAGTGACCTGGAGAACCGCCGCATCATCGACCACCAGTACGGCGCCGATCGTCAATGCCGTCGTGCTGCTGGTCGTATCGTTGAATACGATCGTCGCCGTGTAAATTCCCGGCGACAGAGCGTTGGCATTCGAATTGACGGTAAAGCTCACCGGCGTCCCGCCGGTTGTCGCGGTGCCGGAGGTCGATGACGGGGTCAGCCAGGTTGGAACGCCGGTGATGGAGTAATTCTGCGACACCGGAGACGCCGTCAGCGTGTAATTGAAGGACGCAGGCGCAAACGGACCGCCCTGCGGACCGCCCGTTTGAATGTCCGTGTTTGGCGATACGGCGATCGAGCCGGGGGCGTTGCAATTGAGGGCCGCGAGCGCGGCATCGAGACGAATGCGCGGCCCGCCACGTGCGGGGTGGCCATCGAGGTGCCGGCTGCGCAGGCGTAGAAAGCTGTCGTTGCACTGGAAATATCGGCGTACGACGACATGATATCCAAGTTGTTGGCGCCAAATTGGCAGTTCCCACCCGCCGAACCGCCCGGCGCGAGTAGCGCGACGATGGTCGCCATATTGGAGAAGGAGGAGACGACGTCGCTTTTGGTCGTCGACCCGACCGCCACCGCGCTCGAGATGCAGGCCGGATGGCTGATCGTTGTTTTATCACCATCATTGCCGGAAGCGATCGCGGTCAGCACGCCGGCGGCCCGTAAATTGTCAATCGATGTTTTTTGTAAGTCGCTGTCGCATGCCGAGGATGTATTCGGCCCGCCACCGAGGCTCATATTGACCGAGGCGACGTTTACGCCGGCAACCGGCGTGAGGTGCTGGTAGATATAGTCGAGGGCGCGAACCTGATCCGAGTCGTATGAGGCGACGCACGGTGCCGCGCTCGGGTTGCAATCGCTCGCGCTGTTGAAGCGCGTGAACACCTGGATGGCGAAAATCTTGCCGTCGCGGGCCACGCCGTTGATCGGCTCGCCTGAGTTCTGGCTGGTGTTGAGGCCGGCGGCGATGCCGGCGACGTGCGTACCGTGCCAGCAAAGATTGGACGAACCGTTGATGCAAGCGGCCGTGGTCGAGTTGGCCGAGCCACCCCCGGTTTGCGAGCTCAGGCCGTTCGGGCACAGCGACACGTTGCCGCCAAAGCCATTGGCATTGGAAAAACAGGCCTCGGCAACCACCTTGCCGCTGAGAAATTCATGATTCGACTGCACCCCGGTATCGAGCACCGCGACCGCCCAGCCGGCACCGGTGGCGCCGTTGCTGTAGGCCGTCGGCTGACCGATCAGCGGCACGCTCTGCAACAGCAGCGGCGGCCTGGCGCGGTCGATATTGATGCTCTTGACCTGCGGATCGGCGGCGAGGGCTTCCAGCTCCGCGACATCCACATTGATGGCGAATCCGGGCGTGATCTCGAAACGGCTGTGCTGGCGGGTGAAGCCCTGGCCCTGACGCAGATTTCTCGCATCGCCGAAGTGCCTCGCGAGAACCGTGTCTTGTATAGCGGCGACCTGCGCTTTGGCCGTCGCGATAGCCGCCGCATCGGGCCTGGCCTGATTGGCGATGGCGGGGGCATTCAAAAGCACGATCACGCGCACTTGGCCGTTCGTCTGCGCCATCGTGGCGATCGAGCCCGCCTCCGGCGCTTTGCTCGCCAAAGCGGTTGAAACCTGTTGTGCATGTCCCAAATGGACGCCGGCGACGAGCGCGAGCGTGGTAACGCCCGCCGCAATCGCGGCACGGATATGTCGCATCATCATGTCGATAGACCGAATCCGAGCATCGTTGCCGAACGCACTCTGGCCGAATACCGGCACAAGTTAACGACTCACCGCCCAGTTTGTTCGAGCATGCACAAGGTAACGGCGATCGCCAAAGATGTACCGGTCAATCTGCCGGTGGTCCTCAGCGAATCGTCGTGGCTTGCAGCTAATCGCATATGCGGAAACCCTGCAACAACCCCCTTTCGGGGTCGTTGCAGGGTCGGGAACGCACAAAGATCGAATTCGCCTACTGCAACGGCAACGCCGGCGGCAACGCCGCGCTGGCTCCGCGAATGACGTTATTGCCGTAGGTCTGGATGGCGCCGGTTCCGGAGAGGACGACTTTCGTACCGGTGCCGATCAAATTCGATAGCGACATGACCCCGGTGCCGCCTTGGGCAATTTGGAACGCGAAGTTCGTGTGGGTCTCGATCGTCACACGGTCGATAGTCCCTGTACTGGCAACGCCGCCAGAGCCCTGCACATTGACACCGCCGCCATTATTGGAAATGACGGAATCCTGCACCAAGACCTTAGCGCCGGCGACCGAGTTGACTAGATTGACGCCATTGCCTGAGAAGTGGTGGATCGTGCAACGGCGGATGATCACGTTGCCGCCGGTGAGTATATTCACGCCGTGCAAACCAGTCCCCAAACCTTCGATATCGAGACCGATGAGGATGACTTCGTCGGTCGCATTGGGAACATTCACATTGATTGCGCTGGAGCCGCCGCTAATGAGAACGCCCGCTTCGACGAATTCAGCGCG
This sequence comes from Hyphomicrobiales bacterium, assembly GCA_016201085.1. Classification (GTDB taxonomy): domain Bacteria; phylum Pseudomonadota; class Alphaproteobacteria; order Rhizobiales; family Xanthobacteraceae; genus Pseudolabrys. Next base: position 5,179 of record JACQDO010000104.1, read on the forward strand.
CAGCGTGATCGGCTTGGTGATGGTCACCGCGCCAAAACCGCCGGGGTCGAGTACGTCGATGGCGCCGCCCGACGCGGTCTTGGAGATGGCGCCGGCAAAGGTCTTGCACGGCGCGGTGCGGCTGCACGGATTGACGTCGTCGCCGACGCCAGAAATCCAGGTTCGCGTCGCTTGGGCGAATGCCGGTGTAACAAATGACGTGGCGGCGATAGACGTCACGGCCAGCGCAAACAAAAAGGCGAGTTTTCTCATACGGCCCTCCCATAAGTTGATATACTTTTAGCACAGGCGCCGCGTGATAACAGCGGAATGATATAACAATTATGTGAACCTTGCCGGACATGGATAGTATTTTCGTAAAAACCGATGGCTCTATTTTTCATCGGCGTAGCATTCCAATTACAGTTGCTCATCGATTTTTTGTATGACCCGACCATTCCCGCCAGGAGATGGAACAAGTTGCTTCCCGGGCACCGGAAGACGCAGCGTCTCGAGTTGTCGCTCTTTCTCAAGCGTCGCTTCGCGCGCCTTGACCGAACGAAGAATCCAGCCTGCATGACCCTCCCCGATTCGCAGACGAACGACGTTATGCGTCGATTGATCGAGAAATATGCCGAAACCTTCGGTTTCGCCGACCACGGTTCCGACCAACACAAGGTTCGGATGCTGCGGCGTGGGGGGAGCGTTTACAACCCTTGGTTGAGCTACTCATCGGGCGACGTCGCCGCCAGCGTCACCGTTTGCGCGGCCCCGATAAGGCAAAGCCCAGTTATCGCTCCGCAGAGGACTTGGGCGGGCCGGCGCTTCATTTTGTCCCCTTCCATTGACCCGTCCGGGATCCGCACGCGGGCGTTACCCGCGACGGTAGACTTTGCGGCGCCTGCACGACCAGCTGGTCGACAAACAAGAACGGCATTCCGGCTTCCAGGTCGTAGAGCAATTTCTGCAGGTTGGCCTGCTCCATCATCTCGCAACCGATCGGCAAAGTTATATAACCATCTTTGGCTTTCGGCCGCCGCAAGTTCACCGGCGAAGACTGCACGCTGCCGCCAACTTGCGCGATGGCGCCCGCTACCCACTGCAAAAGCGCGGCGTCACCTAGCGCTAGCGTGACATTGCCGATGAATATGGTCTCAGGCGGATAGTAGGTCAATTTTAGCTATCAATTCTCAGCGTCTCGAAATGCATGGGCGAACGGTTGCATTACTCAGTCCTGCATAAGTACCACAACGTGATCAAAACAATTGCGAAGGAAATGCGGCCTCGGCAGCCACCGATTGTCGCACAAAAACGCTGCGCCCCGGGCGACCGAGGTCACCCGGGGCGCCAGACTGCAACATCACTTCAGATTAACCGAGAACAGCGCGGCACCGTCATCGGCATTGAATTGCACGACATTGTTGCCATACGAGAAAACATTGCCGTTGTTGACCATGTTCACCGCCAAGGAATGACCCATCACCGTTGCCCCGTTGAGTACGATCTGGGCGTTCCCCCCGTTGGCAAGGAGCCCGGTGGTCGAGTTCAGCACATCGGTGTTCTCGACCACGACTCGGGCAGTGCCGCCACCGGAGACGGGCGCGACCGCGGTGATCGTTCCACCCGGCGTTTTGGTGATGATGCTGTTTGACACCAGGGTGCGCACAAATCCGGTCGTCAGCGTAGCGTCCGAACGCACGCCCTGACTGCCACAATGATGAATCTGGCTGTTCTTGACTGCGACGGTCGGCGCCACCGAACCGCCTTGCGGCTTGACGCTAAGACAGGTCGTGTTGAGCTCGGCGATGTCGGAGTCGATGATATAGACGTCGGGATCGGCGGTACCGGCCAATGGCCAAACCTGCACGCCGTTTCCATTAAAGCCACGAACTTGCGTATTGTGCAGTTCAAGTCGACCGACCTGCTGGACGTTGATCCCGTTCTGGCCGGCTTGGCCGTTGCCGCCGAGCCAGACATCGAAGAACTTCACCGAGGCGTTTGCTCCGGGGACATTGATCGTAATCAGATCGCCGCTGCCACCCGGGGTCGCATTGTCAGGTGACACGATGATGACAGCCTGGCTACCTGATACTCGGAATATTGTGCTCGCAGTGACGCTGACATTTTCCTTCCAGCCGCCGCTACTGATAAAAATTACATTCTGCACGCCCCCTAAGCCACTGGCCACGCTCTGCGCGTGGCCGATGGTCAAGCACGGTGAAGAAGGGGTGAGACAATCGTTGGCATCATTTCCCCCCTTGGAAAGGAATACAAAGCCCGCCGAAGCCATCGTTGCCGTGCCGCAAAGAAATGCCGCCGCGCCGGCAGCAGTGATCAACCTGTGAATCATCATCTTGTATCCCCCTGATGTTTGGCCTCTGTCTTGTTTTTGGGCCCTGTTCGCATCCGAAAAAGGACGCGATCGATAAAATTATGAAGTAATAAAAAAGTGGTTGCAAATAAATTTCATAAAGATTTTTCAATTACCGTAGCCCGGTTCCTTGGACGACGATGGGTTGTATGATCCGGGCCGCTGCAACTGATTTCTCGTCGCGGCGGGATTCGATCGGGCCGCTTCGTTGCTCGGCGACCTCTGTGCCGTATCGCCCGGCTTCGGAAACGCCAGTGTTTCCAATCTGTTGTCTTTTTGCAGTGTCACGGAATTGTTCTCGACCGACTTGAGGACCCAGCCCATGTGGTTCGCGCCGGTCCGCAATCGCACAAAGTTCTGGCTGGCCCTGTCCACGAAGACCGCAATCGAATCCGAACCCCCGCGGACCGTGCCAATCAGGGAAAGTTCCAGCGACGCAGGCGGCGGCGGTGGCGGCATGGCTGACACCACCGGTACGGAGATCGGTACATTGACCGCGGCCGGCGCCGGTGGACGCCGGGACGGTGAAAATATCGGCCGCTCCCGCGTGCCGGCGAGTGAGCCGAGCGGAATGGCCCACAGTGGATTGCCGGACTGAACGCGCTCCCGCGCGGCTTGCGGCAAAGCCCTGTCCAAATTTATCGCGCCGCGAGCGGCATCGGATTTCAGCTCCTCGCTCGATGTCGCCGCCGGCGTCGCGCTTTGCATGGCTCCGGCGAGGCAAAGCCCGGCTATCAATTGCCGGAGGATATGGGCGGGGCGGCCTATCATTTTGTCCCCTTCCATTGACCCTTCACCGCGACCAAGACGCGCATGCGGGCGCTACCCGCGACGGCGGTCTCTTGCGGGCCCTGCACGACCAGCTGGTCGACAAACAAGAACGGCGTGCCGGCTTCCAGGTCGTACAGCATTTTCTGCAAACTGGCCTGCTCCATCTCGCAACTGATCAGCAAAGTGATAAAGCCGTCCTTGGATTTCGGCCCCTGCAAGTCCACCTGCGAAGACTGTACGCTGCCGCCTACTTGCGCGATGGCGCCCGCCACCCGTTGCAGCAGTGCCGCGCCGCCGACCGTTATTGTTTCGCCACCCAGAAACGGCGACCCAGCCGGCACCGCGCCGCCCGGCAGAGTGGCCGGATTGCTCGTTCGCTGGCGCGCTTCGAGCTGGTTCAGAATGTCGACCGAGGATGCAAGATTGGCGCGTTCGGCAAAAATATCCGCCAGCGCAATCCAGATCGTGGCAAGGAACGCGACAATAACGATGATATAGGCCGCGGCCGCGATGCTGGGGTATCGCGCAAGATAGCGATTGAATGCAAGATCGGCGGTCATGACGCTGTCGAAAATACCGGTTTGATATGCGCTTCGATGTGGAAGCGATCCCCCGGATCGGAAGGCGATCGGGTGGTGGGAGCGAAAAACGTCGCGCGATCGAAATGCGGCGACTGCTCGATTAGACCGATCAAGGCCGGAGCATCGCGGCTGATGCCGACGATCTGGACTTTGTCGCCTTCGATGCGGAGTTCCGTGACATAGGTATTGTCCGGTAGAACTTTCGTTAGAGCTTCGATCACGATCACGCTCGCCGGCGTCTGATTCTTCCGTCGCGCCAGATTGGCCAGCGTGGAATTGGCGACGGCGTCGCTTCCGGCGCGAATGATGCCGCGGCGTTCGGCAATACGACGGGACACGTCGGACTGGCGATTTTGTAGATCGTTGCCGATGACGATATCGGCGGAAATCGCCAATGCCGAGAGAATCGCCAAGGAGAGCAGCGCGGCAATAAGCGCACGACGGACTTGGCGAACCTCGAGTGTGCCTGCCGCGGATTGCTCGAAAATCTTGATCGTGGCTTTATCGGCCAGTTCGCTTGGCAAAGTCGTAGAGACGATGGTCGATTTCACGCCAAACTGGTCGATCGCCTGGACGATGGGAACGATCTGTGGGCGAGCCGTGGCCGCGATCGTCACCGAAATCCGATCGTTAGCGATATCCGTCGGCGCGCTCCAGCCGAAGACCGCCTCGCCGGCACCCCATGGCGTGATCCGGTCGATCTGCGCACGCACGACGCCATCGAGAAATTCCGTGGCGCGTCGCGGCAATTCGATCGAGCGAAAGAAAAATCGATCCGGCCGCATGGCCAGCTCGACCCGGCTGCCTTTCAGCATGGCCGTCGCGGACCCCGCGCAACTGGCGACGCCGTTTGCTATTTTCACCTGCAGCGAGGACGGCGATGTATCGCCGGCCGGTGCCTGCAATATGAATGTCCCACTCTCCTGTTCGACGAGCCGTACCCGGCGCGGCGCCACCAACCGATCGAGCATCGTCACCGCGCCCGCGGCGACGCAGTCCATCCAGCGCAAAAAGCCGTCCATGATTTGGCGCAGGAACTTCATCGCAAGCCGTTTCCTCGATCCATGCCAGGCCGATCAGCCATCGAAATCGTCCGTCCAGAATAACACGCGATAGGGGTCCGGGGCTTCTTCCAGCGGAAGAATAACAGCCTCAGCATTAATACGGCGGCCTTTGGCCAGTTCGACCCGGACCGTTACCCTTATCGCTTTGCTAGCCTGCAAGGTGGCGCTGGCTTGCGCCGGCCCGAGCAATTGCGGCAGCAACCGGGCGTCCTGGCGCAGTGTGTTGCGCTGATTAAGAACGGCATCGAGACGCTCCGGCGTCATCCCGGGAAGGGCGGCGATGACCTCGGGTGCGGCGTCCAGGACATTGATCGTGCCCATACCGCTGTAAATCGTCACAAAGGACCTGGCCCGCTCGATCAAGGCCGGTGGCAAACCGAGCACCAGCCAAAGTTCTTGCACGTGCATGAAAGGACCCAAGCGTGGACCATAGGACAGGCCGGCATTTCGATAAGCCGTGGTCTCTTTGTCCTCGCTCTGGTCCGCATCGGGATTTGCCGAGAAAGCGGACGTTCGCCAGCCGATGACGCGCTCCGCGTAATTCTTTGCCGCGTCGGACGATGCACCGAGCGCTCTGAACAAGCCCTCCAGCAAAGGCTGAGGCGCCGAGTTGAGATCGATTCTGGCTGCTTCGGACTTGAAATCCACCGCGACATCCGACCTGCCGAGGTGGAAGTTGAACGTGCCGCTGCTGGGGCGTTCTTCCAGCTTCACCGCGCTTAAGTAATAGGCCGTCAGTTCGAGCGCCGCCGACGCGGAGGCGTTGGCTTGCATGCGGTCGTTATTGACCTCGACGCTGGTCGCGGCATTGACGACATACAGCGCGTAGATCGCCGCCAGCACTGCCAGTCCGCCGAGAATCCACAGCACGGCGACGAGAATAAACCCGTCGTTTGATTTTCGGCTGCGCTTGGGTGCCGCTGACGCCATGTTAGGACCCGGTCACGTGTTTGCCTCGCGCCGCCACATCGTTCATTTGCCGGGATTGGAGGCGGCGGGTGGCGCATTGGCCGGCGGATAAATACACGCCTTGGCATCCGTCGCGCGGGCGCATTCCGCCGGCGCGCCGACACGCAGGACGGTGGCCGTCGACACCGCCAGCGTGCGTTGCGTCGCCGCATCGCGAACCGATACACGAATGGCGACAGGCAACTGGTCCGCGTCGCGCCAGTCGTTCCGCCAGACGTGATCGGGGCCCGCATAAGAAAATATCGCCCGATAAGGCGCGCGCATGAACACCACCGGGTCGGAGAAATTCGCCAGGTCGCGAAGTTTGGCGTTCACGGCAAGCGGCGCGAACGGGCGGCGCGCGCGCACCAAGGCCAGGCCACGATTATCGGACATTGTCGAGATACTCACCACTTCCAGTCCGGGCCGCGTGTTGGGCCCGATTGCCGTTCGCACGAAACGCACGGCGAGCTCATCGCCCTCGAACAACGGCTGCTTGGCCTTGCCGTTCGCCGTGACGAATTCCGCCGCCGAGAGATCGGCGACCAGACGTTCGAGACCCAGCCCGAGAAGTTCCGCCCGCTGCACATGCGCGAAGCCGCGATTCCAGTTCGGCAGCCATTGCGCCGTCACGCTGGCAAGCGCGGCCAGGATTCCGACCATCAGGACCAATGCGACCAGCATCTCGAACAGGGAGAACCCCGCCTTGGCGTCCGGCTGCCGGTGCTGGCGCTTGCTCATTCCGCTGGCCTGCGTCCGAGCCGCACGGTGGTGACGGAGAATCGCGTTCCGCCCGGCGTTTGCACCGTGATCGCCGCCGTCAGCGGCACCCAAGGCGTGGGCGCCTTTGCGTCGAGCGCGCCGGGGAAGGGTCGCACATCGATCCGCCAAAGCTGGCCGTCTCTTTCTCCGGACAGCATACCGACGGTGAGGTTGTTGCGGTCCGGAAGCCCCACTTCGATAGCGCGCGCCGTCTCCACCAGCACCAGGTGATCGTCGAGCGCTTGCGTGCCACGCACGGCAACGCCGACCAGCGAACCAACCGATAATAAAATCGCGGCGATCACCGCCAAGGTGACGACCACCTCGATCAGCGTGAAACCGGCGGAGCCGGGCGCGGGCCTAGAGGGCGTTAAGCGGCACAATTTCAACGCCTCCGGTGAGCCAATTGACGCGAATTTGGTAGCCAGCGCCAAGCCGCGTCAGCGCGATAACGCCGCCGCACGACATGCCGGAGGCGAAAAACACGATGGTGGAACCGGCCTCGCGTTGATTGCAACGACTGGCCATAGCCGCATCGAATTGCACGTCGTTCGGTACGCGCACGGCGCGCGCCGAGGCGCCCGAGCGCACCGATCGACCGATCGCGTCGATTTCGGTCGCGGTCGCGATGTGTCGACGGATGGCCGCATTGCGGTCGGCCTTGAGCAACGTGGCGATCTCCAGCGCATAGGCTTGCAGCCTCGAGCGCGAGGTGCCGCGCGGAATCTCCGGCAGCAGAATGGCGGCGACCAGCGCGATGATGGCGAGAACGCAAACGACTTCGATGAGAGTGAAGCCACCCTCGCCCGCGGCGCGCTCAGCGGGTCCAGCTGGCAATATCGGCGGCGGTTCCCGAGCCGCCCTCCTGACCGTCGGAGCCATAGGACATGATATCATAGGGGCCGTGCTCGCCGGGCGAACGATAAACATAGGCCTTACCCCATGGATCGGCGGGCAGCACGCCGCCTTTCAGATAAGGACCGTTCCACGATGGAACCGTTCCCGGGGATTGCACCAGCGCCGTCAAGCCTTCCGATGTGGACGGATAACGGCCGGTATCGAGATTGAACAGATCGAGCGCGCTGCCAAAGCTCTGTATTTGAATTTTGGCGGCCTTGACTTTCGATTCTCCGAGATAATTGAGCACGCGCGGGCCGACCAAACTCATGATCAGAGCGATGATGGCAATGACGACCAGAATTTCGATCAGCGTGAAACCGCCCTCGCCGCGCGCGCGTTTTAGACGTTCTCTTATGCTCGCAAGCCTCACCATCATGTCCCCCTACTCGATGATTTGGGTGACCGACAGCAGAGCGGTCATCACGGAAACGATCAGACCGCCGACAATAGCACTGATGAGGATTATCGCAATTGGACCGGTGACGCCGACAATTCGATCGAGACTGCGCTGCAGCTTCGCCTCGTAGAATTCGGCCACGTTACCGGCGAGCACCGGCAACTGCCCGGTTTCCTCACCGATGCGTAACATGCGAATGGCCATCGCCGGCAGCAGCGTGGTATCGGCAAGCGCATCCGATAATTTCCCGCCGTGCCGCACCCGATCCACCGCCTTGTTCCAGATCGCCGCGTTGTCGGTCGATCCAAGCATATCGACAAGAATGCGAAGCGTCGTGGTAAGCGCAACGCCGCTGCCGAGAAGTACGCCGAGATTGCGACAAAACAAGGCGGTGTAGTGCAGCCGTAAGACGGGGTTCAAGAACGGCAACCGCGTCAGCAGGCCGACGATCTTGGCGCGCACGCTGGCGCGCCGCAGCACCAGCCAGCCGCCAAGAATGAGACCAATGGCGCCCGCTTCTATAAATTCGAGGTGCGCGCGCACGAATTTCGACAGACCGAAAAGCGTCGCCACAATGGGATCGAGCTTGGCGTTGAAGTCCTGCAGCACCGCCGCGAATTGCGGAATAACGAACAGAAGAAAGAACGTCAGCACACCGCAGGCGGCGAACAGCACGAAGGCCGGATAGCGCAAGGCATCCGCCACCTTGCGCCGCATCGCCTCGGCGCGATTGCGTTCGCTGCCCAGCACGTCGAGCACGTAGTCAAGCGCGCCGGACGCCTCGCCGACGCGTACCAGCGCGATATACATCGCCGGGAACAAGGTCGGATGATGCGCCAGCGCTTCCGAAAAGCTTTCGCCGGCCAGCACGCGGCCCCTGATCTGGGCGACCACCGAACGCAGCCGCCCGATGTCGATGTCGACGGCCAGCAGATCGAGCGCGTCGTCGATACGGGCCCCTGCCTTGAGCAGCAGCGCCAGATCGCGGGTGAAAACGGTGACGTCCTCGGCGCGCGGCCGCGATAACAACGAAAGATTCAGACGCTCTTTGTAACCGCCGCCCGCCTCGGTCACGGTCTCGATCGGCACCAGGCCGAGAAATTCGATGCGATTGGCGACTTCCGCGGCGGTGGGCGCCGTGATCGATCCGCTCACCAATTCGCCGCTTTGCGTGATGGCGCGGTACCGGTAATTTGGCAAGTCAGACTCCAACCGTCGTCACACGGAGAACTTCCGCGGCCGACGTCACTCCCATGCGGCATTTGACAATCGCATCGTCGATCATCGACGTCATTCCGGCCTTGGTGGCCGCGCGTTGAATGACTTCCGAGTCGGTGCGCTCCGTGATCAGATCGCGCACGCTGCCGGTCATTTCGATGATTTCAAAGATACCGCTGCGACCGCGATAGCCGGTGCCGCCGCAGCGATCGCAGCCGTGCGGCTCGTAGACCGTGTCGCCGGCGCGGAAGCCGAGCACGGAGAAACGCGGATCGTCGGCGATGTCGTCGGCCTTCAATTTCTTACGCACCTTGCAGCGGTCGCACAGCATGCGGACGAGCCGCTGCGCGATGGTCGCGCGCAGGGTCGATTTAAGCAGGAAGCCCTCGACCCCGAGATCCAACAGGCGCGGCAGCGCCGCCGCCGCCGTTTCGGTGTGCAATGTCGTCAGCACCAGGTGGCCGGTGAGCGCGGCATGCACCGCGATATTGGCGGTCTCGGCGTCGCGAATTTCGCCGACCATGATCACGTCGGGGTCTTGGCGCACGAAAGAGCGCAGCGCCGAGGCGAAGGTCAAGCCGATGGACGGCTTCACCTGCGATTGATTGACCCCATGCAGCTCGTACTCGACGGGATCTTCGATGGTCAGGATCTTGCGATGCGGCTGATTGAGGATCGACAGCATCGTCGCCAGCGTCGTCGTTTTACCGCTTCCGGTCGGGCCGGTGATGATGATCATGCCGTGCGGCAGCGACAGCAGATGCTGCATTCTCGGTTCGTCTTTATCCGACAGTCCGAGCTTGGCGAACTCGAGCAAGCCACGATCGCGCGGCAAAAGCCTGACGACGGCCGACTCGCCATGCTGGGTCGGCATGGTGGCGACGCGGATATCGATTTCCGACCCCGCCACGCGCAGGCGTGCGGCGCCGTCCTGCGGCAGACGGCGTTCGGAAATATTCAGCCCGGATAAAATCTTGATGCGCGAGATCAGCGCATGCGGCAGTGCGCCCGCCGGAGGTGCGACCGCGCGCAGCAAGCCATCGACCCGCATGCGAACGACGAGACCGTTGCGGAACGGCTCGATGTGGATGTCGCTCGCCCGCAACTCCATCGCTTTTTCGAGCAGATCGTTGACGGCGCGCACGATGGGCGCGCCGCTGGCGAGATCGCGCAGATTCTCGATGTCATTCTCGGCATGCGCGGTAGTGGCTGCGGCGGCTTCCGGCTGGGCAAGATCGTCGTCGCCGATGCGCGCCGTCAGCACGGTGGCGACATCCTCGAACGAGGCGACCGTAACGGTCACCGGCGCGCCCAGCACGATTTCCGCCGCGCGCACGGGCGCCCCGTCGTTGGGGTCCGTCACCGCTATGACATACCGTCCGTCCGCCGTCTCAAAGGGAAAGACCGACATTTCCCGCAAAAAGCGCGGTGAAAAACGTCCGACGATCGCCGCGGCTTCCATGAGCTGCGCCAGGTTCATGCGGGCGATACCATGAAAGCGCGCCACCTCATCGGCGAAGTCGTTCGCCGACAAATCGGTCAACTCCCATAATCTTCGCAGCGTTTGACCCGAGCCGGGAACATTGCGGGCATCGAGTTTTGCAATCACGTCGCCGGCAATGAGATTCCGGCCGACCAAATACTTGGCGAAACCTTCCGCGTTATTTGAGGAACCATCCATGCGAATGGGCGCGCCCTCGCGTTAACTATCCCAGATTATCCTTGACAGAGAACAAGATAATTATCGACTATGCGGGAAAATTGTCAAACAATGTAAGCTTGTAAGCCGTTAGCGCCGGTCTTGGCTAACGCAGGGTGCGTAACTGGGGCAACTTCTTTGCCGATCATCGGTGGTTTTGTGCGTTTGTGTCGGTCGGTTCGCATGGGACCGCTGGGTATCCTTGTCATGGTCGCCGGCACGACGCTGGCCGGATGCAATTATTTAATCCCGGACAACGCGCAAAACCGCTCGCCGAATATAATCGACCAAACGCAATCGATCGATCTGCTGCCGCGCTTTCCGCAGCCAAGCGAGCCGGTGACGGCCAACCGTGCAAAAGATCCTCGCAGCGCCGTCTACAATGGCGCGGCCGAGCAGGCGGAGAACACGCCCGCGGTGACGCTGCAAGGCGCCGAACCGTCGGCCAGCGGCGATGGGTTCGACCTCAATTTCGAAAACGCGCCGGTGACCACCGTCGCCAAGGTTATTCTCGGAGACATACTCGGCACCGGATACATCATCGATCCGCGCGTACAAGGTACCGTCACGCTGACCTCGGGACGCCCCGTTCCCAAGAGTGAGGTCCTCTACGTCCTCGAAAGCGCGCTGCGAGTCAGCAATGTCGCGCTCATCCGCGACGCCAATGGATATCGGCTGGTTCCTGGCAATGAGGCGGTCGCCAGCGGACGTCTCGATGTCGCCACGGCAAACGGTCGTCCGCAAGCGGGCTACGGGGTCAGTGTCGTGCCTGTGCGATTTGTGGCGGCCCCCACCCTTATCAAGTTGCTGGATAATTTTGCGGTCAAACAAGGCACGCTACGGGTCGATACGGCCCGCAACATGATCATCGTCCAAGGCACCGGGCCGGAACGCCGATCGGCCATCGAAACCGTGCTCAATTTCGATACCGATTGGATGCGCGGCCAAACGGTTGGCGTTTTTCCCGTACGTCACAGCACTCCGGAAGCGCTCATTACGGAAGTTGAGAAAATCATGGATTCCGGCGAAGGCGGCCTCAGCCAGAATCTTGTCAAGATGCAGCCGATCGCTCGGCAGAACGCCATCCTGGTTGTCACCAGTAAACCGTCATTGCTCAAGACCGCGCAGAACTGGATTCGCCGCCTCGACAATTCGGAAATTTCCAGTACCGGCGTGAAAGTTTACCGCATCAGATACGGTGACGCGCGTTATATAGCCAAAATATTGAACGACATGTTTGGAGCGGGCGGCGCTTCGGGCGGCAGCATCGATTCGGCATCGAGTCAGATTGCGCCGGAAGCGGGCTTGACGACGACCTCAAGCGGCGCCGGCGGTTCAACCGCGATTACTCCCGCCGAACGACTGACCGGCGGTCCGGCACTGAGCCGGCAAGCTAACGCGGATAATCAAACGCCCAGCGGCGGCTCGCGCGCGCTGAGCGGTGCGCGCGGCGCTGCGGGGGCGGCGTCATTGTTGCCGAATATCCGCATCACCGCCGACGTGACCAATAATTCGCTGTTGATATACGCCAACGAAGAAAACTACCGTATTATCGAAGGAGCGCTGCGCCAGATCGACCGGCCGCAGCTGCAGGTCGCCTTCGATGCGACCATCGCCGAGGTTTCGCTGAACGACAGCCTGACCTATGGCGTTCAGTTTTTCCTGAAAAGCAGCAATGTCGGCGCCCCGCCCGATACCGGCTCGGCCATCAATACCATCGGCACCAGCGCGATTCTGGGC
>JACQDO010000105.1:0-5000 GCA_016201085.1 Hyphomicrobiales bacterium
CGAGGCGGGTTTCGTCGCGGCGGTCAGAGGCATGGATGGCGCGCTCGATGCCCTGCGCCGGACCTGCGGCTGGATCGCGGTCCATATGGTGGCCCGTCCGGGCCTTTATTCGCTGGTCAGCTTGGTTGTGGTGGCCATCCTGTCGCTCGGCTATGCCCAGCTTGAGCCGCGTTACCGGCTCGCCGACCAGGTGCCGGACCGCGAGCAGGCGGTGCAAGCCAGTCACCGCCTCGACCTCAAGCTGACCGGCGCCAATCCGTTCGACGTCTATATCCAGCTTCCCAAGGGCGTGTCGCTTTACGCGCCCGAGACGCTGGCGTTGGTCGCCGAGGTGCATGCGCTGATCGAAAAACAGCCGGGCGTCGGCAACGTCTGGTCGCTGGATACGCTGCGCCGATGGCTGGCCGAGAAGGCGAAGAAATCCGATGTCGAAACGCTCAAGCAATATGTCGAACTGCTGCCACCTTATCTGACGCGCCGTTTCATCTCGGCCGAGCAGGATGCGGAAATCGTCAGCGGGCGGGTGCCGGATGCCGACGCCAGCCAGTTGCTGCCGATCGTCGACCGTGTCGATCAGCAGCTCAATCGCCTGCGTGCGCAATATCCCGACTACAAGATCGCGGTCACCGGTCTGTCGGTGATCTCCGCGCGCAACAGCGCGCTGATGATCAATAAATTGAGCGACGGCCTGACCATCGAGATCGTCTTTGTCGCGGCCTTCATCGGCTTGGCATTCCGCTCGCCGCTGGTCATGTTGATCAGCATCTTGCCGGGCCTGCTGCCCATCGTGCTGGCCGGTAGTCTGTTGTGGATGCTGGGCCAGGGACTGCAATTCGCCAGTGTCATCGCGTTGACGGTCTCGTTCGGGCTGGGGCTGAGCGCCACCATTCATTTTCTTAATCGGCTGCAGATCGAGGATATCGACCCGGATCCCGCCGTCGGCGTCGAGCGCGCGACCATTTTGGTCGGGCCGCCTCTGATATTGACCTCGGCGGTGCTGGCTTGTGGGCTGGCGATGACGGTTCTTTCCAGCCTGCCCTCGCTCCGTCTGTTCGGCTGGCTCAGTGCCTTTGCGATGATCGCGGCGTTGATCGCCGATTTGTTCATGTTGCGACCCATCGCCACGTATCTGAGCAAGGTCGCCCGGCAAAGGTCATGGCGGTCGCCGGTGCGCTCGTCGACCGAATAAGCGCAAAGGGAGGTTCTGGGCTAACTGCCGCGTTGAAGTGCGATCGACGCGCCCTTCACCCGGGTTTGCTCGTCCTGCGACTGGATGGTGACCGACTGCCGGTTGCCGCGTGTGACCAAGGTCAAGATGGCCGTGAATGCCGGCCCCTTGGCCACGACCTGGAAACGGTCGCCATCGGCTTTGCCGGAAATCGTCCCGGCAGCGTTACGCGTGGATTCGCTCCATGAGCCGGTGATAGTTCCGGCGGCGTAGGTGGCGCTGGCGCGAAGATCGAAACTGTAACTCTGGCTGGCGCAGCGAATATTGAGTTGCAGATTGCTCTGCTGCTCTAGCACGTCGTAGGCCGCCCGGCAGCGGATCGGTTCTTGCGCGCCGTTGGCAAGTTCGATGGTGCCGTTTCCGGACCAGTGACCGGCCAATTTTTGGAATGGCGCCGGACCCTGCGCATATGCGCTGCCGGCTGACAGCCAAAGTGCAAGAACAAGGTCCAATATTTTCATCATGACGGGTGCGGTTACCGATCGCGTGGCCATGGTTGCGCTCAAAGGGTTTGAGTTGGGTCTTTGACATACCGCCCAGATCGTACGCTCGTCATTCCATAGCCCCGTCCGTACAACGTCAAGACTAGGCCCCCGCTTTCGCAGGGACATCATTCGCGCCAGAACGATTTAAGCCCGGCCAAGGCCGGGCTTAAATGCGTGCGCTCATGATGGTTGCGGGGGTAGGATTTGAACCTACGACCTTCAGGTTATGAGCCTGACGAGCTACCGGGCTGCTCCACCCCGCGTCAAAATACGAAGCGCGGGCGTTTCCCGCGCGTTTCGAGCGCTATGTAGCAACGGCGGACGCCAATGGGAAGGGCGAAAAGCACGAGTTTTCATGAACCTGTCATGAATCCGCGGCAAAAAGCGCCATGATCGGGGGCGCCGCGCAGGGCGATAGCAGTTTCGGCGACGGCCTGGCCGCCGCCGGACGATCTATTATTGCCGACGCCCGCCGGGCGCTGGCCGACCCCGAATTATCCGAGCCCGAGGCCGTGCATGAGGTGCGCAAGGCGCTCAAGCGCTGGCGCGCGCTGCTGCGCTTGCTGGCCCGCCCGCTCGGCGAGCAGGCCGACCAGATGCGCGCCGAGGCGCGCGAGTTGATGCGGGCGCTGTCGGGCGCGCGCGATGCCCAGTCGACGCTCGATGCCCTGGCCGATTTGCGCAAAGTGGAGCTGCCGTTCTCCACCACCTCGGTGGAAACAATGCGCCAACGCATGACCGAGATCCGCGACGCCGCCGAACAGCACAGTTTCAGCCAGCCGATGCGCGAGCGGCTGTCGCGCTATCTCGACTATGCCACGCTCTCGCTGGAACGCTGGCCGCTCGAAGCGATCGACTTCGACACGGTGGCCGACGCGCTGACCTCGACCTACCGGCGCGCGCGGCAACTGCTGCCCGACAACTGGCGCGATCCGGACGCCGAACATCTGCACGATCTGCGCCGGCGCGTGGTCGAGCATCGCCATCAGATGGATCTGATCGAGCATCTGTGGCCGCGGCTCGGGCAAATGTGGGCGGAGGAAGCGCAGCGCCTGAGGAACCGCCTCGGCGCCTGCCAGGATCTGGCGGTGCTCGGCAATTTCACGGGCCCGCACCAGCCGCTGGCGCCCTGGCGCTCGCGGCTGGCGCCGCTGATCGCCGCGCGCCGCGTTGCGCATTTGAAGACGGCGGCGCGGCTGGCCGGCCGCCTGTTCGCCGAGAAGCCGAAGGCGTTCCGCAAGCGCGTTGCCGCCTTGTGGACGGCAAAGTTGTCGAAGCGCAAGACGGACAAATAACAGGTGGTAGGCGGCGGAGCCAGATTTGGCGAGCGCGAAGCGCGCGCCCCGTCGGGACGCCCTTACACCTTGAATACGCGCTCCGCCGTGGTCTGAAAGAACGCCTTCTTGTCGGCGGCGCTGAGCGCAAGCGCATCCTGCACGCGCACCTCGTCGTGGACGTACTGATAGGGATAGTCCATCGCATACATCACGCGGTCCATGCCGATCACCGACTGCGTGAAGGTGATCGCCGGCGGCGAAGCCATGCCGCTCGTCGTATAGTAGAAATTGTCGCGCAGATAGTCGCTTACCTTCTTCTTCAGCGGCTTGAGAAAATCGTAGCGGCCCGAGGACACCGTGCCGCGATGCATGTAATCGAGCCGGAACAGCCAGAACGGCAGCGCCTCGCCGAGATGGCCGAGGATCACGGTGAGATCCGGATAACGGTCGAATACGCCTTTGACGATCAGCCGCAGCGCGTGCAGACCGGTTTCCACCGCAAAACCGTAAAGCGCGCCATCGAGACCGGACTCCAGGAACGGCTCGATCATCTTTTTCGGCGGCGTATTGGGATGCAGATAGACCGGCACCTTCAGCGCCGTCGCCGCCTCGAAGATCGGCGAAAATTTTGGATCGTCGAGATATTCGCCGAGGGTGTGCGAATTGATGATGACCCCCTTGAGCCCGAGCTTGGTGACGGCGCGCTCGAGTTCTTTGGCGGCTTCCGGCGGATTCTGCGGCGCAACAGCGGCCAGCGCGGCGAAGCGCTTGGGATAACGGCGCACGGCCTCGGCGACCTGGTCATTGGCGAGCCGCGCCATCGCAACCGCAGCGTCGCGCTTGAGTACCTGGACGCCCGGCGAGGTCAGCGACAGGATTTGCATGTCGATGCCGGCGGAATCCATGTCGGCGACGCGCCGCTCGCCGATATCTTGCAGCCGCTCGCTGACGTTGCGCGCCCGCTCGCTCGGGTGCCCGAGGTAATAGCCGATGAGGCTGTTGAAGCCCGGGTCGTCCACCGAGCCGGAGGCGACCAACTCACGATACATGCGATGAAGCTCGGGCGGGACAAAGGCTTCCTCCGTCGCGATGCGGCGATAGCCGTTGGCGGGTCCAACGGGCGATACGGTCGACATGAAAAAAATGCTCCCGGTCTTGCAAGGGACCGGAGTGTAGAAGCATTCCGCCGTGACGGTCGAGTGGCGACAGCGCACGCGACGCGCATGGTGGGCAGAGGCCCACACTCACGCGGCGCGGCAGGATCTGCGGTGCACCAGCTTCAGCGCCGTCCTTGCTCCGGAGCGGCTTCGGCGCTGAAATGGGTGTCGACAAGAATATCGGGAGGAAATGACATGGGTCGTACCGTCAGAGGAGTGTCCGCTGGCCTGCTCGCGCTGCTTGCGATTGCCGGGCTGTGCCAGCCGTCGCTGGCCTATCCGGACCGTCCGGTGAAGCTGATCGTCGTGTTTCCGCCCGGCGGCAGCAGCGACGCGATGGCGCGCATCGTGCAGCCGGTGGTGGAAAAGCAGCTTGGGCAGCCGCTGGTCATCGAAAACCGTCCCGGCGCCGGCGGCATCGTCGGGGTCGACGCCGTGGTCAGGTCGGACCCGGACGGCTACACGATCGCCATGGGTGGTGCCGGCGCGCTGGTGACCAATGTCGACGCCAAGCAGACGCCGTATGACCCACGCAAGGACATCACGCCGATCACCGGCATCGGCTCCTCGCCTTTCATTCTGGTCGCGTCGAAGTCGTTCGAGGGCAGCACGCTGAAAGACGTCATGGCCATCGGCAAGAAGGGCGACAACGCGCCGTCGCTCGCCCACGGCGGCAACGGCACGCTGATGCACCTCACCGCCGAGATGCTCAACCTGCAGGCCGGCACAAAATTCATCCTCATCGCCTATCGCGGCATGGCCCCGGTGCTCAACGACCTGATCGGCGGGCACGTGCCGCTCGGCATTCTCGATCCGCCGTCGGCCAAGGCGGCGATCGAGGGCGGCAACATCA
>JACQDO010000115.1 GCA_016201085.1 Hyphomicrobiales bacterium
GACTATCCGCAGGAGATCCGCGGGCGCGAGGCGGTGCGCGATTTCGTCGCCGGTATCCGCAAACTCGGGCCGGTCGGCGAGAAGATTCTGTCGGGCAATGTCGATATGCTGCTGAAAGGACGCTACAGGCGGCGCGCGGCTTGAGTGGCCTGTCCGGACGATGGAGCGCGTTCCGTTTTGATTGAATCGAAAACGCGCTCCAGATTCCTTATTTGGACGCATTTTCTACGGCGAACCGGTTCCCACTTCGCCGGAAAATGCTCTAGGCGTTGTCGGTCACGTCCTCGTAAACGTCGATTTCTACCGCTCCCGGAAACAGCGCACGCCACGCCTGCACAATATTTTGCGCGATCGGATCGCTGGCGAGCTTCTGGCGGCTCTGTTCAATGGCTTGCTCCGCCTGATAATCGATCACTTGCAGGAACCGGGTCTGATCGTCGACGTTGCGCAACAGGCGAATTCGCACGTCGCCAAAGGCCTGAACCATGGGGGCCGCATTCTTCATCATCGAGGCGACGAGCTTGGCCGCGTCCGGCGATGGCGTTTTAATCTTGACGTGTAGAATGCGGTGAGCTTTCGCTGCATCGTTTGACATAAGGTCGCCTTCTCAATTCGGGCGGAGCCGCCGCCGTTCACGTTAGAGCATTTTCCGGCGAAGTGGGAACCGGTTCGCCGTAGAAAATGCGATCAAATAAGAATCTAGAGCGCGTTTCCGATTCAATCGAATTAGGACGCGCTCTAGTAAGCTAGACCTGCATCGGCCAAGCCGCTATTTGAATTCTGCGCAACCGGCCATAGGGATCATCGCGATGAGCCAAAATCAGTTTGTTCCGCCTGATGGCGCGTTCACAAAGACGGTGCCGATCCGGTTTTCCCACTGCGACCCGGCCGGCGTCGTCTATTTTCCGAACTATTTCGACATGTTCAACGGCCTGATCGAGGATTGGTACACCGAGCAGCTCGGCGTCGATTATTCCAAGCTGATCATCAGCGATCGGCACGGCTTTCCCTATGTTCACATCGAAACCGACTTCAAGATACCAAGCCGGATGGGCGAGCACCTCGACCTCACGCTGCTGCTCACGCGCATTGGGCGCTCATCGTTGAGCGTCGTTATCGTCGGTCATCTGGGCGGCGTCGAGCGGCTGCGCGCCCGCCTAGTCACCGCGATGACGTCTTTGGAGACGCAGCGGGCCATCGAACTGCCGCAGGCCTTGCGGCAAAAATTCGAGGATTACCTGCGGCGCACCGGACCGGCGCAAGGTTGAACGGCGCCCTTCGGACCTGCGGTTTCAGCACGGAGGATGGGAATGGTGCCCAGGGGCGGAATCGAACCACCGACACTGCGATTTTCAATCGCATGCTCTACCAACTGAGCTACCTGGGCGCCGAGCCCACCCATGCGGGCGGACGAGCAGAGCGCCGCGTTATAAAGGCTCGATTCCGCTGTGTCCAGGACGGGTAAGCCCCCGGCAAACCTCATGCTTTTGCCTGCGAAGCGAGACCCAGAGCGGCGCGGAAACGCCGTTTAAGCGCGACGCCATCGCGCTCCGGCAGCACCCGCGGTGGCTCGGTGGCCTCGATCGAGACGCGCGCGAACAAAGTCTGGTCGAAGCCCTTCAGCCGCCCGGCAAGGTCGTCGAGCGCCGCCTGGTCGCGCACGTCGAGGCAGGTGGCGATACCACAGGCGCCGGCCACGGCCATGAGATCGACGCCGCCCTGGGTGGCGGAAGGCTGCATGCCGGTCTCGCCATAGACGCCGTTATCGAACACCACGATCGCCAAATTGCGCGGGCGCTGGATGCCGATGGTGGCGAGTGCGCCCAGCCCCATCAGCATCTCGCCGTCGCCGGTGATGACCGCGACGCGCCGCGTGGGCTGCGCCAGCGCCAGGCCGAGCCCGATCATGGCGGCGCCGCCCATGGCGCCCCAGAGATAGAAGTTGCGGTCGTTGTCGCCGGCCGCGGCCACATCCCAGGCGGTCGAGCCGAGTCCTGGTACGACCAGAAGATTGTCATCGCGGCCCGCGAGCAGCGTGGCCATGGCGGCGCGGCGATCGAGCTTCATTTCGTCCACACTTTCTTGCCGATGAGCTGCTGCGACAGCACCACGGTGGCGATGCGCTCGTCGCCAAAGGCCACTTGCACAGCGCGCTCGGCCGCGCCTGCCACCTCGTCCGGCGCGTTGGCGCGATAGACTTCCGCCTCGCACAGCTTGAGCACCGGCTCGACGATGGAGCCCATCGGCTCTTGCCAGGGATTGAACTCCTCCCACTCGCCGCGCATGGTGATCAGCATCAGCAGCGGGAAGCGGCACGTGCGCATCAGCGACAGCATATTGACGCAATTGCCCAGCCCGCTCGACTGCATCAGTAGCGCCGAGCGTTCGCCGCCGAGCCAGGCGCCGGCCGCCAGCGCCACACCCTCCTCCTCGGTGGTGAGTACAACGTCGCGGATGTCCGGATCGGCGCGGCAGCGATCGATCAGCCGGGCATGGCCGGCATCGGGCACGTAGCCGACCTGGCGGATGCCGGCGCGCTTGATCGTTTCGAACAGCCGATCCGGCCAATCCATTGACGCGTTCATGATTTCTCGCCCGGCTCGCCTTCGGGCAGCCGCGTGCCGTCCTCGTCTTCGTCCTCTTTCACCGGCACCGCATAGACGCCGGAAAGCCAGCGATTGAGATCGATGTCGGCGCAGCGCTTGGAGCAGAACGGCTTGAACGCCGCGTCCACCGGCTTGCGGCAGAGCGGACAGCGCGCGGCGGAAAGTTGGTTGTCGATCTCGTTCATGCTGTCTCTTTTGGCGTGCCGCCCTTTCTGGCGTCCATTGCGCGCAAGTCCCTGGCGCGCAGTTCCGTCTTCAGGATCTTGCCGTAATTGTTTTTCGGCAGAGTGTCGACAAAGATATAATCCTTCGGCCGCTTGAAACGCGCAATGCGCGAAAGACACAGCGCGTCGAGCTCGGCCGGCGCGGCTCGACCTACCACATAGGCCACCACCACCTCGCCCCATTCGCGGTCGGGGCGGCCGATGACCGAAACCTCTCGCACGCCGGCATGCGTGAGCAGCACCTCCTCCACTTCGCGCGGATAGATGTTGGAGCCGCCGGAGATGATCAGGTCCTTGGAGCGATCCTTGAGGTGCAGATAGCCCTCCGCATCGAAGGCGCCGACATCGCCGGTGTGCAGCCAGCCGCCGCGCAAGGCCGCGCGGCTTGCCTCCTCGTTGCGCCAATAGCCCGGCATCACCACTTCGCCACGGCAGAGGATTTCGCCGGTCTCGCCGGCGGCAAGCGGGGCGTCCTCGCCATCCGCGACCATGACCTCGACGCTCGCATAGGGCTTGCCGGCGGAACCCAGGCGCTCGCGCCAGCGCGGGTGGCCGCGCTCGGCGATGTCCTGCTTCGACAGCGTTGTGATGGTCATGGGCGCCTCGCCCTGACCGTAGATCTGCGCCAACCGCGGCCCGAAGCGATCGAGTGCGGCGAGTGCGTCCTCGACATACATCGGCGCGCCGCCCCAGATCAGCGTGCGGATATTCTCGGGGTCGCAGGCGGCCGGGCATTCGACCAGGCGCTTGATCATGGTCGGCGCCGCGAACATGGAGGCGCGCGGCCAGGCCCCGATCAGGGCGAACACTTCTTCCGGCTCGAAGCCTTCGCTCTCCGGCACCACCTGCACCCCGCGCCGCGCCACATGCGCCATGATGTAGAGCCCGGAGCCGTGACTCATGGGCGCGGCGTGCAGGATAGCGTCGCCCGGCGAAACGGGATCGACCTCATTGGCATAAGCCTGGCTCGCCGCCGCCAGCACGCGATGGGTGAGCATGGCGCCCTTTGGCCGTCCGGTCGTGCCGGAGGTGTAGAACAGCCAGGCGAGATCGTCGGGCGCGCGCGGCGTGAGCGGCAACGTATCCGCCGTCAGCAGCGCTTGGTAGTCGGCGCCGCCGATCGTAATAAGATGCTCGAGATTTTTCGGCGCGTGCGGCGCGATCTCGTCGTCGACGCCTTTCGACGCGAAACACACCCGCGCGCCGGAATGCTCCAGGATGTAGCCGAGCTCGGCGCCGTGCAGCTTGGCGTTGGCCGGCACCGCGGCACAGCCGGCGTGCCAGATGCCGTACAGCAGCTCGAGATAGGCCGGCGTGTTCTTGGCGACGACGGCGACGCGCTCGCCGGGCGCCAGACCGAACTGCGCGCGCAAGGCGCCGGCCTGCCGCGCGGCGCGCTCCGCCAGTTGCGCGTAAGTGGCCAGCACGCGCGTGCCGCTCGCCGCCGCCGGCAGCGACGGATGACTGCGTGCCGATTGTTCAAGCCACGACGCGATGTTCATGGCGGGTGATTTCTTCGCGCGCCTGTCAGGTGGCGTTCAGCCAGCCGAAGCGGATCGGATAGCCCTCGCCGCCGAGCAGGCTCACGGTTTCGTACAGCGGCAGGCCGACCACGTTCGAGTAGGAGCCGACGATCTTGACGATGAAAGTGCCGGCGATGCCCTGCGCCGCGTAGCCGCCGGCCTTGCCGCGCCATTCGCCGGAGGCGAGATAGGCCTCGATATCCTCGGCCGACAGCCGCTTGAAGCGCACGCGCGTTTCCACCAGGCGCTGGCGGAACGCCTCCTTCGGCGTGACCAGGCAGATCGAGGTGTAGACGCGGTGATTGCGGCCGGACAGCAGCCGCAGGCATTGCGCCGCCTCGTCGAGCAGCAGCGCTTTCGGCAGAATACGGCGGCCGACCGCCACCACGGTGTCGGCGGCCAGGATGTAGGCGCCGCGCAATTCGTCGTCGAGCCGCACGTTGTCCAGCGCCGCGGTGGCCTTGGCATGCGCCAGCCGGGTGGCATGGGCGCGCGGAATCTCGCCACGCCGCGGCGTTTCGTCGATATCCGCGGGCTTGAGCGCGTCGGGCTCGATGCCGGCCTGATTGACCAAAGTAAGCCGGCGCGGCGAGCCGGAAGCGAGCACGAATTTGGGGCGGCCGATCATGGGGGTCTTCAAGGACAATCTGTTGCGAAGGCTGCGGGAAACTAGCCGAGCCGGACTCTTTTCTCAACCCAAGCCGTGTTAACTCGTTAATGTTGGAAAATCCTCACTCATTGCCGCCGCCGCCAGGCGCCCCGAATCGCTCCTGGATATGCGCCTTGAGCTGGTCGCGCACCGCGCGATAGGCCTCGAGCCGATGCTCGCGGCTGCCCTCGGCCGCAGACGGATCGGCGGTCGGCCAGTATTCGACCTTGGCCGCGCTGGTGCGGGTGAGCTCCAGCGCCTTGTGGTGCGCCGGCGGCGACAGCGTCACGATCAGATCGAAATTGAGCCCTTCCAGCTCGTCGAGCTCCTCGATGGTCATC
>JACQDO010000075.1 GCA_016201085.1 Hyphomicrobiales bacterium
CACGGCCCGGGGACTACCCAAATGCGATACTTCGCGGCGTATGTCCGTATTGTCGGGTCAACAATTGTTCGGGCAAATATCCGGCGGCGGCAACGCCCGGGAGGATGCGTCGATCGTCCCGCAGCCCGCGCTAGAGCGCCGCTTAGGCGTTCATCGCCTCGAAGAAATCCTTGTTGGTCTTCGAGACCTTGAGCTTGTCGATGAGGAATTCCATGGCGTCGACGACGCCCATCGGCATCAGGATGCGGCGCAGCACCCACATCTTCGACAGCACGTTCTTGTCGACCAGCAGCTCTTCCTTGCGCGTGCCCGACTTGGTGATGTCGATCGACGGGAAGGTGCGCTTGTCGGCCAGCTTGCGGTCGAGGATGATTTCCGAATTGCCGGTGCCTTTGAACTCCTCGAAGATCACCTCGTCCATGCGGCTGCCGGTGTCGATGAGGCCGGTAGCGATGATGGTCAGGCTGCCGCCTTCCTCGATATTGCGCGCGGCGCCGAAGAAGCGCTTCGGCCGCTGCAGCGCGTTGGCGTCGACGCCGCCGGTCAGCACCTTGCCCGACGATGGCACCACGGTGTTGTAGGCGCGCGCCAGCCGGGTGATCGAATCCAGCAGGATCACCACGTCGCGCTTATGCTCGACCAGGCGCTTGGCCTTCTCGATCACCATCTCCGCCACCTGCACGTGGCGCATCGCCGGCTCGTCGAAGGTCGAGGAGATCACCTCGCCCTTGACCGAGCGGATCATGTCGGTGACTTCCTCCGGCCGCTCGTCGATCAGCAGCACGATGAGGTAGACCTCCGGGTGATTGCCGGAGATCGAATGGGCGATGTTCTGCAGCATCACCGTCTTGCCGGTGCGCGGCGGCGAGATGATCAAGGCACGCTGGCCTTTGCCGAGCGGCGCGATCAGGTCGATGATGCGGCAGGTAATGTCCTTCTTCGGCGGATGATTGCTCGGGCGCTTGGCCAGCGCCAGCTTGCCCGGCCGGCCGTTGGTCTCCAGCGCCTCCTCGCCGCGCCTGGCGCTGATATCGCTGCGCTCGGCCCGTAGCGCCGCCTTGCTCGGCGGCGGCAGCGGCACCACGTCATCCGCGAGCTCGAGATTCAAGCGCTGCTCGGGATAGAGCGGCGTCAGATCCTCGAAATTGATGCGGTGGCGCGCCACGTCGGGCTCGTCGAAATTGATCGTGCGCACATGCGACAGGGCGAAATAGCGCTCGCCATCGGACGGCGCGCGGATCGGCCCCTCGGCGGTGTCGCCGGTGCGCATACCGAAGCGGCGGATCAGGCTGGGGCTGACGTAGATGTCGTCGGGGCCGGGCAGGTAATTGGCCTCGGGCGAGCGCAGGAAGCCGAAGCCGTCGGATAGGATTTCGAGCACGCCGTCGCCGGTGATGGCGATGTCCTTGGTGGCGAGTTGCTTGAGGACGGCGAACATCATGTCCTGCTTGCGCAGGGCGGATGCATTCTCGACCTGCAGCTCCTCGGCATAGGTCAGCAGCTCGGCCGGGGTCTTGCGCTTAAGTTCTTGGAGATTCATTTCCGTTCAATCATTTGGAATTGGGGGGTGGGCAATTGGCGGGAACCGGCGGACGCGTCTTGCGGCGCGCGGGCGGACTCCCCCATGGAACCTGACTTATCGTTCGCCAATCCCGGCCTAGCGCGGGATCGATTCGGGATTTTCTCGGGATTTGGCGGACCGGCCGCGAGATACCGCAGCCGCTGGTCGCCCTTAAAGTTGGACGCTTACGACCCTTATGTAGCCAATGGGCGCCGCCGCGTCAATGCATGACGGCTAATTTATTTCCCGTCCTGGTCAGAACGGCTTGACGATCACCAGAATGACTATGGCGATCAGCAGCAGGGTCGGGATTTCGTTTGCGATGCGGTAGAACTTCGCCGGCCGCGTGTTGCGGTCGGCGGCGAAATCCTTGCGCCAGCGCGCCATCCTGTGGTGCAGCCAGGTGAGCGCGACCACCAGCGCCAGCTTGCCGTGCAGCCAGCCCTGCGACCAGTCCTGCACCCATAGCAGAGCGAGACCGAAGATCCACACCGCGCCCATCGCCGGGTTCATGATGGCGCGCAGCAGCCGGCGCTCCATCGCCTTGAGCGTCTCCGACAGCTCCGAGCCCGGTTGTGCACTGCAATGATAGACGAACAACCGCGGCAGATAGAGCAGCCCCGCCATCCAGGCGACGACGGCGATGACGTGCAGCGCCTTGATCCACGGGTACCAGGCGACGATGAGATCGGACATGTTGCCTGCCAGGCGTTTCGGCGTTCTAATATCGCCGTTCTAATAACAGCCGCACTGCGGGGCGACAATCCGCGGCTTTGGGGAGGATATCATGCGATCCGCAATTGGCTTTGCGTCGCGTCTGCTCGGCGCCGCTGCGGCGCTCGGCGCGTTGATCGACGCCGGCGCGCCGCCGGCCGAGGCGCGCATCACCAAGATCGAGATCGCCAAAAGCCAGCCCGCCTTCGGCGGGCAGAGCTTCGGCACGACCGGCGCCTATGAGCGGCTGTCCGGCCGCGCTTATGGCGAGGTCGATCCGGCGCTACCCGGCAACGCGATCATCCAGGACCTGCATCTCGCCCCGCGCAACGCGCGCGGCCTGGTCGAATACGCGACCGACATCGAGATCCTGCGCCCGGCCGACTTTGCCCGCGGCAACCGCGTGCTGCTGTTCGAGGTGCTCAATCGCGGCAACAAGCTGTCCCCGGGCGCCTTCAATATCGGCATTGCGCCAGTGACCGCCGACCGCAACGCGCTGACCACGCCCGGCGACGGCCATCTGATGGGCGAGGGCTACACGATCGTCTGGTACGGCTGGCAGGCCGACGTGCTGCCGGGCGTGAACCGCCTTACACTGTCCGTGCCGGCCGCCAAGAATCCCGACGGCTCGCCGGTCACCGGCATCGTCCGCACCGAGCTGACGACTCCGGCGCCGACCAGGACATTGAACCTCTCCAGCGGCTGGTTCACCGGGCTCAATCACAGCTCGTATCCGACTGCCAGCAGCGACAACCGCGCGCCGTCCGTCGACGGCTTCGTGCCGACACTGACGGTCCGGGCACACGAGCAGGAACCTCGCGCGGCAATTCCCAATAGCGAATGGTCGTTCGGCGCCTGCGCCGATGGCGGCGCGGCGACGCCAAGCGAAACGCAGATCTGCTACCCGGCCGGCTTCCTTCCCGGCCGTCTCTACGAGCTGACCTATCGTGCCAAGGATCCGCTGGTCATGGGCCTCGGCTTCGCCGCGACGCGCGACTTGGCGAGCTTCCTGCGCAGCGAGCCGCGCGACAGCCAGGGCACGGCCAATCCCGTGTTCCGCGACAACCAGGTCGCGGTCATCTTCGGCTCCTCGCAAAGCGGCCGCATGATCCGCAGCCTGATCCAGCTCGGCTTTAACCAGGACGAGGGCGGCCGCCGCGTGTTCGCCGGCGCCTATCCGCATATCGGCGGCGGCCTGATGCCGCTCAATATCCGCTTTGCCCAGCCGGGACGCGCCTGGGGCGACCAGGTCGACCATCTGTTCCCCGCCTACGACTTCCCGTTCACCTATGCGCGGCAGACCGATCCGCTGTCGCAGCGCACCCAGGGCTTGCTCGACCGCTGCAACGCAACCGACACCTGCCCGCGCATCTTCCACGTGGCGACCGCGCTCGAGATGTGGGAAGGCCGCCAGTCGCTCGGCCTCACCGATCCGCTCGGCCAGCGCGATGTTGCCGATCCCGACAACGTGCGCACGTTCATCATGGTGTCGACGCAGCACGGCGCGGCGCCGCTGCCGCTCGCCACGCAGCAGCCCTTCGGCAATTGCCAGCAACAGCCCAATCCCAATCCGCAGATCTTCACCATGCGCGCGCTGCTCGGCGCCTTCACCGCCTGGGTCCGTGACGACAAGCTGCCGCCGAACTCGGCCGTGCCCCGCATCGCCGAGGGCACGTTGACGCCGCCCGACCAGGTCCGCTTTCCGCCGATTCCGGCCAACGAGTATGGCGGCGTGTCGCGCCCCGCCATGCGCTTCCTGCGCGTGCACAATCCGCTTCACGTCCTCGATTACGGGCCGTTCTACAACGCGGCGGACAGCAGCGGCGTTCTGCGCGAGCCGCCGAAGGTGCAGAGCGCGGCCTACGGCTTGTTGATGCCGCAGGTCGATGCCGACGGCAACGATCTGGGCGGCCTCCGCTCGCTGCAGCTCCAGGTGCCGATCGGCACCTATACCGGCTGGAATCTCGGCCGCGCCGACCGCTTCGAGAACGGCTTCTGCAGCTTGCAGGGCTCGTTTGTGCCGTTCGCGCGCACCCGCGCCGAGCGCATGACTTCAGGCGATCCGCGCCCGTCGCTCGAGGAGCGCTACCCGACCGCCGAGGCCTACGCCGCCGCCGTGCGCCGCGCCGCCGACGAGCTGGTGTCGCAGCGCTTCCTGCTGCCGGCCGACGCGGCGATTTTAATGGCCGACGCCGCGCTCAACGGCATCCGCCAGGGGCCGTAGGCAGCGCCCAGTAGTCTTTTGCTTTTTGTACGGGCGGGTTTCAAACCCGCCCCTACGGCCGGTCCAACATCACGCGTCGCACGCTTCCCCAAGCAATTGCTTTCGTAGATGATCGCCGCTCACGCGGCGTGTCCGGTTCCAGGGGAGGTATTGTGATCTTCCGTTCCTATATCGCGATGTCGATTATAGCGTGCATCGCGCTGGCCCCGATCCTGGCCGCGCCTGTTGTTCATGCGGAGGGAAATGTGTGCGTCGAGAATGCGACGATCAGCGAACTGCAAGAGGCCTTGGCCGCCGGGCGGACCAATGCGACCGAGCTGACGCGCGCCTATCTGGCGCGCATCGCGGCTTATGACCGCGCCGGACCCGGCCTCAATGCCGTGCGCGAGATCAATCCGGATGCGCTCGCCATTGCGGCGAAGCTCGACAAGACGAAGCCGGACAAGCGCCGGCCGCTGGCCGGCATCCCGATCCTGCTCAAGGACAACATCGCCACCGGCGACGCGCAGCACACCACCGCCGGCTCGCTGGCGCTGGAAGATGCGCGGGCCAAGCGCGATGCGACGGTAACGGCGCGGCTGCGGCGTGCCGGGGCGGTCATCCTCGGCAAGGCCAATCTCACCGAGTTCGCCAACATCCTCGCCGTCGGCATGCCCTCGGGCTACTCCTCGCTCGGCGGCCAGGTGCGCAACCCTTACGCGACCGAGCTCGACGACAAAGGCGTGCCGATCGTGCTGACCGGCGGCTCGAGCGCCGGCTCGGCGGTGGCGACGGCGGCGGGACTGGCGGCCGCCGCGATCGGCACCGAGACCTCCGGCTCGCTGCTGTCGCCGGCGAGCCAGAACGGCGTCGTCACGGTGAAGCCGACGGTCGGCCTGATCAGCCGCGCCGGCATCGTGCCGATCGCCGCCAGCCAGGACACCGCCGGCCCGATGACCCGCACCGTGCGCGACGCGGCGATCCTA
This sequence comes from Hyphomicrobiales bacterium, assembly GCA_016201085.1. Taxonomy (GTDB): domain Bacteria; phylum Pseudomonadota; class Alphaproteobacteria; order Rhizobiales; family Xanthobacteraceae; genus Pseudolabrys. The sequence goes on from JACQDO010000075.1 coordinate 5,465, forward strand.
CTCAACGTGCTGGCCGCGCCCGATCCGCGCGACCCGGCGACGCAGCAGCAGAAACGCCCGGCCGACTACACCAGCTTCCTCGATAAGGATGGACTGCGCGGCGCGCGCATCGGCGTGCCGAGCGATTCCGCCGATCCCGGTAACGACGTCTATTACCGTCCGCTGCCGCCGCGCGCGGCCACGGTGATGCGCGCCGCGATCGCCGCATTGGAAGCGGCAGGCGCGACAATTGTCCGCGCCAACATCCCGACACCAGGTTGGATCGGCGGTCCGGGCACGGAGATTGCCATCCTCAATCGCAACCCGGAAAGTCCGAACAAGAACCAAGTGCAACGGCTGCCGATCGTCTTCGTCTACGAGTTGAAGCACGATCTCAACGTCTATCTGCGCGACTGGGCGAAGGGGACGAAGATGCGGAACATGGCCGACATCGTCGCCTTCAACCAGGCGAACGCCGCGCGGGCGCTGCGTTTCGGCCAGGATATTTTTCTCGCGGCGAACGAGACGCGCGGCGACCTCAGCGAGGCGGAATACATCTCGGCCCGGCGCCTCGATTTGCGTCATTCGCGCAAGTTTGGTCTCGACGCCTATATGGACCGCCACAAGCTCGACGCGGTGCTGTTCCCCGGCACCACCGGCGCATCGATCGCCGCCAAGGCCGGCTATCCCAGCGTCCAGGTGCCGGCCGGCTTTGTCGCCGGCATCGGCCAGAAACAGACGCCGGACTATCCCTACGGCGCGACCTTTACCGGCCGCGCCTGGAACGAGCCCACGCTGCTGCGCCTCGCCTACGCCTTCGAGCAGGCGACCAAGGCGCGCCGCATGCCGCCGGGCGTGCCGCCGCTCGATCCTGGTTGCACGCGTTAGAGACTACGCCGCCTCGCGCTGGCCGCAGCGGGTGAGCGAGGCCGGACAACACTCGCCGGCGCACCATGGCTCTCCCGGCTTGTGGCGCAGCGTGCGGCGCACGAGGTCGGCGAGGCCGGCAATGAAAGCGGGCCGCGTGCCGACGGTCGGCACCCGCGCGTAGTAGGGCACGCCCGCCGCCGCCGCATGCTTGCGGTAGGTGATGTCGAGCTCGACCAGCGTCTCCGAATGCTCGGAAACGAAGGCGATCGGCACGACGACCAGCGGCACGCGCTCGCGGCCGGCGCGCGCGATCTCGTCGTCGGTATAGGGGCCGATCCATTCGAGCGGCCCCACCCGGCTCTGATAGCACACCTGCCAATCGAGCCCGACGATACCGAGCGCGTCGACCACCGAAGCGGCCGTCTGCTCGACCTGCCACTGATACGGGTCGCCGCCGTCGACCACCCGCTTCGGCAGGACATGCGCCGAAAACAACACGCGCGATCTTGCCGGCGCCGCATTCAGCGCGACACGGGTGAGCGCGGCGAGTGCCGCGATGAAACCGAGCTCGGCCGGATAGCAGCAGATCGTATGCACCGGCGCGGTCAGTCCCGCACGCGAAGCCGCGCGCGCCCACGCGGCGCAGGACGAACCCGTCGTCGTCGTCGAGTATTGCGGATAAAGCGGCAGCAGCACGATCCGCTCCGGCTGGAATTCCTTGACCTCGGCCGCGACCTCGTCGCTCAGCGGATGCCAGTAGCGCATGGCCGTGAACACATCGACGGTGCCGATATCGCGCAGCGCACCCTTGAGGGCCACCGCCTGCGCCACCGTGTTGTCGAGCAACGGCGAGCCGCCACCGAGCTGCGCATAGATCTCGCTTGCCAGCCTGGCCCGGCGTGCGGCCAGCGTCCGCGCCAGCAAGCGGCGCAGCGGTCCCGGCAGGCCGATGATCGCCGGATCGTTGAACAGGTTGAACAGGAACGGCTGCACGGATTCGAGCCGGTCCGGCCCGCCGAGATTGAACAGGACGATGGCGAGGCGGGTCATCCCGCGGCCGTCACGGCGTTATCCCCATGGATCGCCGGCTCACGCCGCGGCGCGGCGGCCCGGTGATGACGGTAAAGGTTTTTCATTGGCGCCACGGTCACCGTCACTTGCGCCAGCCGCGGATGAGCTGGCACAGGCGCGCGACGTGCTCGGGCGGCG
>JACQDO010000076.1 GCA_016201085.1 Hyphomicrobiales bacterium
AGCTCACCGCCACCTGCGTGCGGGTGCCGGTGTTCGTCGGCCATTCCGAAGCGGTGACCATCGAATTCGACAAGCCGATCAGCGTCGAGGAAGCCACCGCTATCCTGCGCAGCGCGCCCGGCTGTCTGGTGATCGACAAGCACGAGCCAGGCGGCTACGTCACGCCCTATGAATGCGTCGGCGAGGACGCCACCTACATCAGCCGCATCCGCACCGACCCGACCGTCGACAACGGTCTGCAGATCTGGGTGGTGTCGGACAATCTGCGCAAGGGCGCCGCCCTCAACGCCGTGCAGATCGCCGAGTGCCTGATCGAACGCAAGCTGATCAGCGCCAAGAAGAAGGCGGCTTAACGCTTCTGCGCGCCGATCTGCTTCGCCAGCTGCTGGAAATCGCTCACCGCCGAGTGCCGCGCGTTATAGAAATGGACCAGACGCTTTGCCGTCGTCGGTAACAGGCGCTCGAAGCTGCGCCGCGCCGCTTCCACGACCGACGGCGACAGGCCGAAGGCCTTGCGGCGCAGGATGCATATCTGTTTGGCGGTCGGCCATGACAGGCCGGCGGACTTCGCCAGAATGAGCGCGAAATCGCTCTCCGGCCGCGCGTCATTCATGACGCTCTCGACCAGTTTGCTGGGCGCGCCGGAAAGCGCGGACAGCGCGGCGACCGTCTCTTCGAATTTTCCGCCGCTTGCATAGCCGCGCACAACAGGGTCGACCGGCGCGCCCGAACGCCGGATAATGTCAAATCGCGCCGCGGCTTCGCGGTAGTCGCGTTTCACGTTGGCCTGGGCGCTTGCATCCTGGCCGGTGATGTCGGTGAGGACCCGGTGCACCTCGTACACCGCGTCGGGGTTGCTGGCCGCGAGCTTTTCGAACACCACCTCGGAAGCTTTGGCGATCAGCGTATTGAAATGCCCGCGCGGAATATCCTTGCGGGTGGCCACGCAGATCGCCAGCACTTCGTCGTTGATCGACCGGTCGATCAGTTCGCCATAGCCGGCATCCGAGAAGCGCGCGCCTTCGTTCTGGCTCACCGACAGCACGACATCGCGATCGCCATGCGTCACCAGCGCGTCGCTCACCTTTTCGCTGATGGTGGTGCGCTTTGAAATGGCCAGCAGCCGATCCTGGCTCTTGTCGTTGGCGATCGACAGCAGATCCTCTTCGGTCAACCGGTTCGATTGACTCAGGATCGGGCCGGCGACCGCGATCGATCGATCGCGCGCGAGCATGCGCACGGTGTTCGGCGGTGCATTGTCGGCCGGGGCCAGACGATGGGCGAGTTCGGCTCGCGCCTTGGTTTCGATCTTCTCGGCGAGGCGGGAAATCACGCCGTCAAACAAGTCGATGTGCTCGTCGGAATAATTGTTGGCATCGACCAGGAAGAGGTCGGTGACGCCGCGGAGTATTTCCGCCTGCTTCTCGACCGAACCTGATGCGAAGATGTCTTCGATTTCTGCGATCAGCGATCGCTCACTTGCCGCCACTTAATACCGCCCCGGAAATCTCAATAACGGGGATTACTACTCCCTTGGGCCTTACCATCGGGTTAGGCGGGGGCGTGTATTGTCGATAAATATTGACGCGAATCGGATGGTTAATGCGCCATGACCAAATGCCGGCGTTAGCCGGCGTGCTCAGCTGTCCCGATGCGCATGAACTTACCGCTGGTCCGATCGAGCACCGACAATTCGCCGGTGGCGACGCCGAAATAGGCGGCGTGCAGGGTGAGCTTGTGGCGCTCGACCAGGATGCTCACGCAGGGAAACGTCATGAGGTTGTCGAGCATCTGCACCACGGAGGCCTGTTCGAGTTTGGTGAGGTAGTCGGCGAGCGGCATGCCGTCGCGCGGTCCAACCGTCTTGGCGGCAGGCGCGATCAGCGACATCCAGCGCCCGATGAAATCGCCCGGCGAAAGGGGCGCGGCTTCCTCAGCGAAGGCACGGATGCCGCCGCATTGAGCGTGACCCAAGACGACGATGTGTTTGACCTTTAACGCCTGAACCGCGAATTCCAGCGCGGCTGAAACCGCACGTTGTGCTCCGTCCGGAGTATAGGGCGGCACCAGGTTGCCGACATTGCGGACGACGAACAATTCGCCGGGCCGCGCATCGAAGATGACTTCGGGCGAGACGCGCGAGTCGCAGCAGCCGATCACCATGATTTCCGGCGATTGACCATGTTCCGCGAGTACCCGGTAGCGGTCCTGTTCCTGTGGTAAACGGCCGGCGGAAAAAGCGTTGTAGCCGTCGATCAAGCGTTGCGGAAATGTCATCGCCAGTCTGCTCCATGCCTACGTTCGATTGCCCCAGTGCCCATAATGAGGCAAGAGCCAAGCCCTTCGCCTATTTCTTGGGCCAGCGGAGCTGCGGCTCATTCATCGCTTATTCAGGCGGAATCGATGACTGATACGCGCCCATAAGGTTCCGCATGCTCTCGCCCGATAAGCCTGTCATCACGAGCTCATTTCTGACGCGCCACCGGACTCCCGGTCTTTCCCCGGCGAATATCGCTGTGCTGTTTGCCGCCCTGACGCTGCTCATTTCGATACCGATCTGGACGCATCCGCTGCCGCCATTGTCGGACTACGTCAATCATCTGGCGCGCATGCATGTGATCGCGACGCTGCCGAAAAACCCGCAGCTCGCCGGTTTCTACGAGATCGATTGGCAGGTGATTCCCAATCTGACCATGGACCTGATCGTACCGCTGCTGGCGCGGTTCATGAACATCTATCTGGCCGGCCAGGTCTTCATGGTGCTGATGTTCGCGTTGATCATCTCCGGCGCCTTGGCGCTCAACCGGGCGCTGGTCGGGCGCTGGTCGGCGATGCCGCTGTTCGCCTTCCCGCTGCTGTATAATTACGTCTTCCTGGTCGGATTGATGAACTATATTTTCGGCATCGGCGTCGCGCTGTGGGCGCTGGCCGGCTGGATCGCCGTGCGCGAACGGTTGTGGCCGATCCGGCTGACGCTGGCGACGGCCTGCGTCGTTGTGCTGTTTTTCTGCCATCTCTCATCGCTCGGCATCTACGGCATCGGGGTGCTGTCGTATGAAATCCTGCGACTGTGGGAGCGTCGCCAACAGCCCTGGCCCGCTCGCATTGTCGACTTCGTGGTCAGTGGACTGCCGTTCCTGATCGCGGCGCCGCTGCTCTACGCCAGCCCGACCCTGGATCTGATTTCCCGCATCTCGTGGGACCAGCGCGGCAAGATCGACGGGCTGATGTATGCCATCGCCGATTATTCCGACATCGTCGCCTTTGCGATCGTGACCGCTACGGTTGCCGGCATCGTCTGGGCGGTCCGCCGTCGCGTGCTGCGCTTTCATCCATTGGTCTTCGTGCTGCTCGTCGTCGGCGGCGCGGTATATTTCGCACTGCCGCGGATGATGTTCGACACCTACATGACCGATCAGCGCGTTCCGATCGGCGTCGCCTTCATGCTGTTCGCCTGTGGCGATCTGGAGTTGCGCCACCGCCTGGTGCGGCGGGCCTTCCTGGTGGCGCTCATCGTGCTGATAGCCGGCCGGTTGATCGAGATCGATCTCAACTGGTCGCAATTGTCGGATTCGACCGGCCAGTTCCGCACCTCGGTGCGCCGCATCGCGCGGGGCTCGAAGGTCTTCGTTGCCTATGCCGATCGCACCTTTGGCGAGGACGTGCGCGATCTCGGACTGGTGCATGCCGCCTCGATCGCCACCATCGAACGGTCGGCGCTGGTCACTACGGCGTTCACGGTGACCGGCAAGCAGGTGCTGCAAGTGCGGCAGGAATTTCGCGACTTTGTCGACCTGCAGGACGGAACGCCGCCGTCGACCGCGCAGCTCATCGTCGCCGCCGAGCACCCGCAGCCGGGGATGCCGGTTTTCTGGAGAAACTGGACCAAGTTCGACTATCTGTACGTTCTTTTCACCGAGGACGAAGCGGCCAATCCCGATCCCTCGCGCCTGCGGCTGGTCGCCGACGGCGACCGATTCCAGCTCTATCGCATCCTCAAGACGCCACAGGACGTTACAAAGTCCAACTAAAGCGGAAGTCCGATGTGACGATTTGCCTGGCGGCGTCGCAGGCGCGCGACTTGATAGTTTTCTGACGGCCGATAAAGTCGCTGGCCATGACCCTTCGTCCGCGCCGCAGCGTGCTTTACATGCCGGGCTCCAATGCCCGCGCGCTGGAAAAAGCCAAGACACTTGCCGTCGACGGCGTCATCCTCGATCTGGAAGATTCGGTGGCGCCGGATGCCAAGGAGGCCGCGCGCCGCCAAGTCGCGGATGTGGTGACGGCCGGCGGCTTTGGCGGACGCGAGGTGTTCATCCGCGTCAATGGCGTCGACACGCCCTGGCATGCCGACGACCTGCGCGCCGCCGCCCATGCCGCGCCCGACGCCATCTTGGTGCCGAAAATCTCCAGCCCGGAGATGAT
>JACQDO010000077.1 GCA_016201085.1 Hyphomicrobiales bacterium
GCTGCAGGACGCCCGCGTGGTCGCCTCCGACCGCGCCAAGGCCGCCTCCGACGCGGTCGCCGGCGCCTTCAACTCGGCCGCCGAGCGGCTGGAAGGCATCACCAAGAAGCTCAACCAGAGCCTCGGCAGCGGCGTGGCGATTGGATGATGCAAGGCCTTTGGCTGCGCTCGCGGCGATAAAGGATTGCAGTGGATGGCGACCCGCAAGACTGTCAAGGCAAGGCGCAGATTGCGTGTTGTTCGGCATGCACCCCCCGACAAGGGGCCGGAATGGCGCTTGGCCAGGCGCGGTCCGATCCTTGCCTATGACGAATATTCGGATGAAGAAATTGAACTGAAGCTCGGCCAAAAGGATTCGAGCGATATCGAGGGATTGCTCATCGACTTCCACTACATTTCGGCCGACGGCGAGATGTCGCGTCGGTCGCTACTGTGTTGGCAGTGCGGACGGCACGCCAATAAAATTTATGTCAGAGGCTATTGCCCATTTCGCGAAGAGCTTCGCACGTTCCGTATCGATCGAATGTCCGACGTTGTCGTCTTCCTGGGCGAGCGAGAGGCACCTATTGAGGACGTGAAATCATTTTTCGCGGCATTTGCGGCCAATGCTGCCGCGGACAGCGTAACTCTCATGTTGGATGAGCCCGAAAACTGAAGTCCAGGCAAGGTAGCGCCGCGCCGCTTAGACCATTACATTCCGTCTGCGGGGCTGCGAAATGCGGCCCGGCTGAAGGGCATCGCAAGAAGCTCAACCAGAACCTGGGCAACGGGGTGGGGTAGGCCGGTGGAGCAACGCGAGATCGAAGCGCGTGTGCGCGACAGTTTCGCGAAGCAGAGCATCATGACGACGCTGGGCGCCGCAGTGGCGGCGGTGCGCCCCGGCGAGGTGGAAATCGTGTTGCCGTTTTCCGACCGGATTCTGCAACAGCACGGCTTCATTCATGCCGGCGCGGTCGCGACCATCGCCGACAGCGCCTGCGGCTACGCGGCCCTCACCATGATGCCGCCCGAGGCGGCGGTGCTGACTACCGAATTCAAGATCAACCTGCTGTCGCCGGCCAAGGGCGACCGCCTACGTGCGATCGGCCGCGTCATCCGTAACGGCAAGACCCTGGTGGTTACGCTCGGCGAGGTCTTTGCCGAAACGGGCGGCGCCTCCAAGCAGGTGGCCATGATCACCGCCAGCATGATGGTCGTAGCCACCGGTTCCGGCCTGCGGGATTAACCTTTCTACCTGTCGTCCCCGCGGAAGCGGGGACCCATACGCCGCAGCATATCGATGGACTGCGGGGTATGGGTCCCGGGCCTCCCTCGCTGACGCTCGGTCGCCCGGGACGACAGGAACAAAGGTGGCGCCCACCTCTCACAAGCACTACATTGACCGGGCGGGGCTGCGAGGTGCGACAGAGACACATTCCCCGGGGCCTTACGATCCTAACGGGAGCTGTCCCTGGCCGGGCTCGTGGGCTCGGTCATATGGCGCCCACCTACTTATGTAGGTTCCCGGGATCACGCTCTGACGGCCATCGCGGCTCCGCACTCTTAATTGCCAATGTCCGACCTGACCGAAACACCATCAGCAAAAGCCGCGCTCCGCATCGCCGCCCTGGCGCTGCGCGATGCGCTGCCTCCGGCTGAGCGGCAGGCGGCGGCGGAGACGATTGCCGCGCGGCCGTTCCCGCTCGCGATCAAGCCCAGCCTGATCGTCTCCGGCTTCATGCCGCTCAAAAGCGAGATCAGTCCGCTGCCGCTCATGAAAAAGCTGGCCGAGCAGGGTGCGCAGCTGGCGCTACCCGCTATCGCCGGGCGCGGCAAGCCGTTGATCATGCGCGCCTGGAAATTCGGCGATCCGTTCAAGGCCGGGCAGTGGGGCATCCGCGAGCCGCTGCCGGAGGCGCTACAAGTCGATCCCGACATTCTGATTGTACCGCTCGCTTGCTTCGACCGCGCCGGCCACCGCATCGGCTACGGCGCCGGCTATTACGACATGACCATCGCGGCGCTGCGCGCCAAGAAGCCGGTGGTCGCCATTGGTATCGCCTTCGCCGCGCAGGAAATCCCTCAGGTGCCGGCCACCGAACGCGACGCGCGCCTCGATCTCGTGCTAACGGAGCGCGAGGTGATCGACTTCCGTCAAGATTAAGGAGCGTTCGATGGAAGAGTTTGCAACATCACTCTTGAAAAACAATCCATCAACTATCGCTCTTTTAGAAAAGTTTACGCCGGCATTTATTGTGCTTGTCGCGGCGCTAATTGCTTCGTTCATCGCTTGGCGTCAGTGGCAAACAGCACATTATCGACTACTTCTAGATATGTTAGATCGTTGGTTTGCCATTTATGTTCTATTACTTGACGCCATCTGTGCTGCACTTTCGCAAACATCGGATAGCGAAGACCATTTCTCAAGGCTTGTAGCGCTGCGGGATCAACAGAAATTCATTTTTGGTCCAGATGTGTCGAATTTCATTACAGAGGCGATTGACGAAATTGCGCATTTGAATAGTTCGCAGCAAGCAGTCGAACAGCTAGCGGAAGACGGCTACGCCGCAGAAGATCGCACGACTTATAGATCGAAAATTGAAAATATAAGGCAAAGACTTTTGAATCGACAAAAGATGACGTTTGACGTTTTCAAGAAATACATGTCCTTTGATTTGATTAAGGGAAACTGACGCATGCGCATTCTCTTCATTGGCGACATTGTCGGCCGCTCCGGGCGCGCCATCGTCCACGAGCGCCTGCCCGGCCTGATCAAGGACTGGAAACTCGATCTCGTCGTCATCAATGGCGAGAACGCCGCCGGCGGCTTCGGCATCACAGAGACGATCTACAATGAGCTGATCGACGCCGGCGCCGACGCCATCACGCTCGGCAATCATGCCTGGGATCAGCGCGAGGCGCTGGTGTTCATCGAGCGCGCGCCGCGGCTGATCCGGCCGGTGAACTATCCCAAGGGCACGCCCGGGCGCGGCGCTGCGCTGGTCGATACGAAAAACGGCAAGCGCGCGTTGGTGATCAACGCCATGGGCCGCATCTTCATGGATGCGATGGACGATCCATTCGCGGCGATCGAGCGCGAGCTCGCCGCCTGTCCGCTCAAGACCGGCGCCGACGCCGTCATCGTCGACATGCATTGCGAGGCCACCAGCGAGAAGCAGTCGATGGGTTATTTCGTCGACGGCCGCGCCAGCCTGGTGGTCGGCACCCACACCCATTGCCCGACCGCCGATCACCGCATCATGCCGGGGCGCACCGCCTTCGTATCGGACGTCGGCATGACCGGCGACTTCAATTCGGTCATCGGCATGGGCAAGGACGAGCCGCTCAACCGCTTCCTGCGCAAGATCCCGACCGCCAAATTCGAGCCGGCGACCGGCCCGGCCACGCTGTGCGGGCTGGCGGTGGAGACCGACGACGCCACGGGACTGGCGGCCAAGGTTGGCCCGGTGCGGCTCGGCGGCATTCTCGAGGAAGCGCGGCCGGCGTTCTGGGATTAGCGCTGTCATTCCGGGGCGCGGCCGTTAGGCCGCGAACCCGGAATCCATAACCCCAGCGCTGCGGCGTATGGATTCCGGGTCCGCCACTTCGTGGCGCCCCGGAATGACGAGTTGTCAGTTTATTTTCGCCTCAGCCCGGCCTATATAGCTGCGGGCGGGAGCCCTTCCTTTAACCCTTCGAGAGCGCAGTCGGTCATGGCCGGTCATTCCCAATTCAAGAACATCATGCACCGCAAGGGGAAGCAGGACAAAGTCCGCTCCAAGCTGTTCGGCAAACTGGCGCGCGAAATCACGGTGGCGGCCAAAATGGGGCTGCCCGACCCGGCGTTCAATCCGCGCCTGCGCGCCGCCATCATCGCCGCCCGCGCCGAGAATATGCCGAAGGACAATATCGAGCGCGCCGTCAAGAAGGCCTCCGGCAGCGACGCCGAGAGCTATGACGAAATCCGCTACGAGGGCTACGGGCCGGGCGGCGTCGCCGTGATCGTCGAGGCCTTGACCGACAACCACAACCGCACTGCCGGCGAAGTGCGCTCCACCTTCACCAAGAGCGGCGGCAATCTCGCCACCACCGGCGCGGTGTCGTTCATGTTCGATCGTGTCGGCGTGGTTGAATTCGACGCCAAGGCGGCAACCCCCGATGCCATGCTGGACGCCGCCATCGAGGCCGGCGCCGAGGACGTGATGTCGACCGAGGACGGCCATCAGGTCTTCACAACGCCGGAAACGCTGCGCGAAGTGGCCAAGGCGCTGGAGACGAAGTTCGGCGAGCCGCGCAAGGCGACGCTGCTGTGGAAGCCGCAGAACACCGTGGCGGTCGACGACGAGACCGGCGAGAAACTGCTCAGGCTGATCGAATCGCTCGACGAGAGCGACGACGTGCAGAACGTCTA
>JACQDO010000110.1 GCA_016201085.1 Hyphomicrobiales bacterium
GACCAACCGCACCGCCTCGATCTCGCCGGATGTGAGTAATCCCGGCTTCCGCGCCATCAGTTTCGATCAGTTGCGCACCGCCTATGGCGAGCAGGTGCGCGGCCTGATCGACGGCGGCGCCGATCTGCTGCTGATCGAGACCATCTTCGATACGCTCAACGCCAAGGCGGCGATCTACGCCATCGCGGAAATCTGCGACGAGCTTGGGCGCGACCTGCCGGTGATGATCTCCGGCACCATCACCGACCGCTCCGGCCGCCTGCTGTCGGGGCAGACGCCGGCGGCGTTCTGGAATTCGGTGCGCCATGCCAATCCGGTCACCGTCGGCTTGAACTGCGCGCTCGGCGCCGCAGAAATGCGCGCGCATATCGCAGAGCTCGGCCGGCTCGCCGACACCTTCGTCTGCGCCTATCCCAATGCCGGCCTGCCCAACGAATTCGGTTATTACGACGAGAGCCCGGAATACATGGCGGCGCTGCTCGGCGAATTCGCAGATGCCGGCCTGGTCAATGTGGTGGGCGGCTGCTGCGGCACCACGCCCGAGCACATTGCCGCGATTGCCAAAGCGGTGGCCGGCAAAGCGCCGCGCGCGCTTCCGGACATCCCGCGGCAGCTTCGCCTGTCGGGCCTGGAGTCCTTCACGCTCACGCCGGAAATCCCGTTTGTCAATGTCGGCGAGCGCACCAACGTCACCGGCTCGGCCAAGTTCCGCAAGCTGGTCACCGCCGGCGATTACGCCAGTGCGCTGTCGATCGCGCGCGACCAGGTGGCGAACGGCGCGCAGGTGATCGACGTCAACATGGACGAGGGCCTGCTCGATTCCGAGCAGGCGATGGTCACTTTCCTCAATCTGATCGCCGCCGAGCCGGACATCGCGCGCGTGCCGGTGATGGTCGATTCATCCAAGTTCTCGGTGATCGAGGCCGGGCTGAAATGCCTGCAGGGCAAGGCGGTGGTCAATTCCATCTCGATGAATGAAGGCGAGGCCGCGTTCATCGAGCACGCCAAGGTCGTGCGCCGGCACGGCGCCGCGGTGGTGGTGATGGCCTTCGACGAGAAAGGCCAGGCCGACACGCTGGAGCGCAAATGCGCCATCAGCAAGCGCGCCTACGACATCCTGGTCAACCAAGTCGGCTTCCCGCCCGAGGACATCATCTTCGATCCCAACATCTTCGCCATCGCCACCGGCATGGAGGAGCACAACGGCTACGGCGTCGCCTTCATCGAGGCGGCGCGCTGGATCAGGGCCAACCTGCCGGGCGTGCACGTATCGGGTGGCGTATCGAACCTGTCGTTCTCGTTCCGCGGCAACGAGCGCGTGCGCGAGGCCATGCATTCGGTGTTCTTGTATCACGCCATCAAAGCCGGCATGGATATGGGCATCGTCAATGCCGGGCAGATGGCGGTCTATGACGATCTCGATCTCGAGCTGCGCGAGGCCTACGAGGACGTGGTACTCAACCGGCGGCCCGACGCGTCCGAGCGGCTGTTGGCGCTGGCGGACAAGTTCCGCGGCGCCGGGCAGGAGGCCAAGCAGGTCGATCTGGCCTGGCGCGAGCGGCCGGTGGAGAAGCGGCTGGCGCAGTTGATGGACGGCATGAACATCGTCGGCGACCTGTTCGGCTCCGGCAAGATGTTCCTGCCGCAGGTGGTCAAATCGGCGCGGGTGATGAAGCAGGCGGTCGCTTACCTCATGCCATACATGGAGCAGGAAAAGAAGGAGCTTGGGATCACCGCCAGCAATTCCAACGGCAAGATCGTGATGGCGACGGTGAAAGGCGACGTGCACGACATCGGCAAGAACATCGTCGGCGTCGTGCTCGCCTGCAACAATTACCAGGTGATCGACCTCGGCGTCATGGTGCCGGCGGCCAAGATCCTGGAGATCGCCAAGGCGGAAAAGGCCGACATCATCGGCCTGTCCGGCCTGATCACGCCCTCGCTCGACGAGATGTGCCACGTGGCGGCCGAGATGGAGCGGCAGGGCTTCGAGGTGCCGCTGCTGATCGGCGGCGCCACCACCAGCCGCGTGCATACGGCGGTGAAGATCCACCCGAACTACAAGCGCGGCCAGGCGATCTACGTCAACGACGCCAGCCGCGCGGTCGGCGTGGCGCAGGCGCTGATGTCGGCCGAGCAGAAGGGCGGCTATGTCGATACGCTGCGCGGCGAATACAGCAAGCTGGCCGCGGCGCATTTGCGCGCGCAGGCGGACAAGGTGCGCACGCCGCTTTCCGCCGCACGCGCCAACGCGCTCAAGCTCGACTGGTCGGGGGCTTATGTGCCGGCGAAACCGAGCTTCCTCTGCAGCAAGGTGCTCGACGATTATCCCATCGCCGAGCTGATCGATTACATCGACTGGACGCCGTTCTTTCAGACCTGGGAACTGCCCGGCAAATTCCCCGCCATTCTCGACGACGCCAAATTCGGCGAAGTCGCGCGCTCGCTCTACGAGGATGCGCGCGCCATGCTCGACAAGATCGTGGCCGAGCGCTGGTTCAAGGCCAGCGCCGCGCTCGGCTTCTGGCCGGCGAACGGCGAGGGCGACGATATTCTCGTGTTCGCCGACGAGACGCGCGCGCAACCGATCGCCACCTTGCATACGCTGCGCCAGCAGCTCGCCAAGCGCGAGGGCCGCGCCAATACCGCGCTGTCCGATCTGATCGCGCCGCGCGGCAGCGGACTTGCCGACTACATCGGCGTCTTCGCGGTCACCGCCGGCATCGGCGAGGATGAGGTGGCCGAGCGCTTCAAGCGCGCCAACGACGACTACTCCGCCATCATGGTCAAGGCGCTGGCCGACCGCCTGGCGGAAGCTTTTGCCGAACGCCTGCACCAGCGCGTGCGCAAGGAGTTCTGGGGCTACGCCGCCGACGAGACGCTCACCGGCGACCAGCTGATCGCCGAGAAATATCGCGGCATCCGCCCGGCGCCCGGCTATCCGGCGCAGCCCGACCACACCGAGAAGGGCACTTTATTCAAGCTGCTGGCCGCCGAACGCATCGGCGTGAAGCTGACCGAGAGCTTCGCCATGTGGCCGGGCGCGGCGGTGTGCGGGCTCTATTTCAGCCATCCGCAGAGCGCCTATTTCGGCGTCGGCAAGATCGAGCGCGACCAGGTCGAGGATTACGCCCGGCGCAAGGGCTGGAGCATCACCGAGTGCGAACGCTGGCTGGCGCCGATCCTCAATTACACCCCGCATGCCGCGACGGCGACCGCGGCGGCGTAATGCCTAATTATGATGCGCCGATGAGCGGCCCGATGACCTTTGCAACCATGGCAAAAGCTTGGAAGAGGCGGCGAACGACGCAAGATATGCCGCGCGCGCATTTACGGCAGATTGCTTTGCGAGTGCTTCAGCAAATGGTCCCCGGCCTTCCCAATCATCACCAGTGGCCGAGGGTAGTTTGATTCTGGATGCCACAAACCACTGGTGCGCAGACAAGCCCGCGGCAAGAAAAGACAAACTACCGAACAGCGCTTCCCACCACTCCACGCCTCGCATGTTAAGCTCCCCAGGCCGCGCTCAATAATAATTAATCCACCTTACAGAATGCAAAACACCGAAGAGGTCACCCTCTCCGGTGTTTTCGATTTGCGCCGGATAATCCGGTTTATTAGTTTGGCATCGTCGTCGGCCGCTTGAACTCAGAATGCACCCAGCAAGATCGCGCCGACGAAAACGAATACGGCGCACACTGCCAGTACTTCGAATCTCAAGGCAAGCTCCACGGTTCGTGCCTCCCTTGTTGCGATGATGACAAGCTAGCACAAAACGCCGAAGTCTCGAAGCGGTTGCGTGCCGCAGCGACAGATTTTGCATGTCAGGTCATGCATTGTGGACATGGGGTCGGCAACCGGTTGATCGCCCGGCATAAAGCAACGCAGCACGAAAAATATGCGGCAGCGCAATATCGGCTGGCGTGGGCATTCGTTGGCATTTTGAGCGAAAATTAGGGCAAATCGCCGCGGTTCCGGCGGTGGGATGTTACGCGACTGCTGAATTTGCATGCGGTACGCACAAGATAATAAGCAATTGCACCTGCGATGGGCGCCCGCGCGGCTCGTGCCGCTGTTGACTTAAATGATCGATGGATTCGATATTTCGCTGCGAAATCGGTTATGACGGCTGCGCGTCCGGTCGCTACAAAGTGCTTGCGCGTCCGTTCGCATAAAACAGAAACGTAATCTGGAGGAAACATGCTCACTTATCGGTCACTGCTCGCCGCCATCGGTCTCGTCGCAACGCTTGCCATGTCCACGCCATCGGCAAATGCACAGGCATGGCCGCAGCGCTCGGTCAGGTTCATCATTCCGCTTGGGCCCGGCGCCGGCGTCGATATCACCGCGCGGCTGTTCGCCGATAAACTGGCGGCGAAATGGCGTCAGCCGGTGGTGGTGGAAAATCGGCCGGGCGGCGATGCCATCGTGGCGATCAATGCGGTGATCGGCGCCAAGGACGATCACGTATTGCTGTTCGCGCCGACGTCAACCTTCACCGCGCATCCTTATTTGCACGAGAAGCTGCCTTACGACATCAAGGAGCTGGTGCCGGTGGCGCGTGTCACCAATACCTTGATCGGCGTCGGCGTGCCGACCTCGCTGGGCGCCAATACGGTGAAGGAGCTGACCGAAAAGATCAAAGCCCAGTCCGGCAAGTTGAACTATGCCTCGGTGACCGGCGCCAACGATCTGCTGTTCGCCAGCTTCCTGAAGACCGAAGGGCTGAGCATGGTCAAGGTGCCGTACAAAGACACGGTGCAGGCGATCAACGATCTCGCCGAAGGACGCATCCAATCCTTCGTCGCCGCCTATGCGATCCTGCGGCCGCAGGTGCTCAACGGCAAGGTCAAGGTGGTGTCGATCACCAACCGCAAGCATGCCGCCGCGCTGCCGGATATTCCGACCTCGGAGGAAGCCGGCTTCAAATCGCTGTCGATGGACGGCCTGGTCGGCCTGCTCGGGCCGCGCGACATGCCGCTCGCCGTACGCGAGCGCATCGCCGCCGATATCCGCGAGATTGCCGCCGATCCGGCGGTCGTGGAGCGACTTTCCAAGACCGGGCAGGTGATCAGCCCTGGCGGGCCCGCCGAATTCGCCGCCGAGATCGACGATCAGCGCGCCACCGTGGCCGGGATTGGCAAGAACCTCGGCATCAAAGCGGCGCAGTAAGCATGATGGTCATTCCGGGGCGCGAGCGGAGCTCGCGAACCCGGAATCCAGACCTAGGCGCTCGTTTCTGGATTCCGGATCGCCGCTTCGCGGCGTCCGGAATGACGGGGGAGCGTTTTCAGCAGCGCAAACCGGTTCCCACTTTTCGGGATAATGCGCTGGCAACGATTCCTTATCCTTAACGAATTCCTCAAGCCCAGCGTTGAAGACCCGTTAAAGAAACTACTCGCATTTTCGCGGGTATGAAGGGTGGCGCGCGTCTCTATCTCATCGGCGCAGGCGTGCTGCTGCTGGCGCTCGCCGGCTGCGGGCGCAGCATGCTGCATTACGGCGAGCGCGCGCCCTGGCGGCACCAGGCCGAGGTCACGTGCCTGAAGTCGGGCGCGGTCAAGCTCGGCGCCGGCGTCGTGCAAATATCGCCGATCGAAGGCCCCGGCGTTTGCGGCGCCGATTTCCCGCTCAAGGTGGCGGCGTTGGGTGAAAGCTCCGCCATCGGCTATGCCGACGAGTTGCGTCCGCCCGGCGCGATCCCCAACGCCTCGTCGGCATCGATGCCGAACTGGCCGCCGACCGAGTCTTATTCGCGGCCGGTGCAAAGCCAGCACCTGCAAGTGCAGCCGGTGCAAGGTCAGCAGATGCGCTGGGTGCCGGGACCGCAGGGGGTCGAGCAGCCGCGCTATGCGCCGGTACCGGAGCAATCGCGCTATGCGCCAAGGGTTGAAGAGCCGCGTTACGCGCCGGCGCTCGAACAGCCGCGCTATGTGCAGAGCGCACGCGATCGCTACGCTCCGGCGATCGAGGCGCCCCTGACCGTCGCGCCGGCCGGGCGGCCGATGTCCATCTACGCGCCGGGCGTCGCTTTGCCCGACGACATTCCCGACGACGCCATTCTGCCGCCGGGCCGCGCGCCGGCCGGCTATCCGCGCAGCACATATAACGCGCCGGTCTACGAGCCGCCGCGCCAGCAGCCGCGCGCGCTGCCGCAACTCGGGCCGATGCGCGGGCCGCGCACGACCGCCGCGATCGGGCCTGCGGCGGTGACGCCGCCGGCGACGCTCGCCTGTCCGCTCGTGTCGGCGCTCGATCGCTGGGTGAGCGAAGGCGTGCAGCCGGCCGCGCTGCGCTGGTTTGGCGCGCAGGTCAGCGAGATCAAGCAGATCTCGGCCTATTCCTGCCGCAGCATGGTCGGCGCCGGGACCTCGCATATTTCCGAGCATGCCTACGGCAACGCGCTCGACATCGCCGGCTTCGTGTTGGCCGACGGACGCAAAATCACGGTGAAGAACGGCTGGCGCGGCACACCGGAGGAGCAGGGCTTCCTGCACGACGTGCAGCTTGCCGCCTGCAACACCTTCAGCACCGTGCTGGCGCCCGGCTACAACGCTGCGCATTACGACCACATCCATGTCGACCTGATGCGGCGCTCGAGCGGGCGGCATCCGTGCCGGCCGGAGGCGATCCCGGGCGACGTCGTGGCCGCCAAAGCGCGCGCGGTCTATGCCAGCAAGCAGCGCGGCCCGGCCTATACCGGCTCGATCGCCGCCGTGATCGAAACCGGCAAGGTGTCCGCCGCCTTGCCGGGCGAAGACGGTTTCGTCGACGATGAGGACGACGAGGCCGAGACCACCGGCTCGATTCCCACGCCGGCACAGCCGCCGCGTGCACCGTCACGCAACGTCGGCGATGAAAATATCCGCTACCAGGAACTGAGAGACGCGGCGTACTGATCGCAGCCGGGTAGCAGCCGCGGCGATGCCTTTTGGCTTACGTGGGCCGCGACAACCGACTATCATCCACGCCAATCCTGTGTCCTAGGGGGAATATCGGTTCACATGTATGTCACGACCACCAAGCGCCTGACGACGGACGGCGCCCGAAAGATGATGTCGATCGCGATCGAAAAGGCCAAGGAAGCCGGCATCGCGGTTTCCATCGCCATTACCGACGCGGGCGGCCATCTGATCCTGCTCGAACGCATGGAAGGCGGGCGCTTCCACACGGTGCATTCATCGACCACCAAGGCCGTCTGCGCGGCCTCCAACAAGCGCGCTACCTCCTCGCGCGGCGCGCAGGCGCAGCAGCTCGACGCCGCGCACGCGCTCGGCCTGGCGCTGGCGGCCGGTCCCGAACGATGGACGGCGATGGAAGGCGGCTGCCCGGTCATCGCCGACGGCGAATGCATCGGCGGCATCGGCGTCGCCGGCGGCGACTGGGCCACCGACGAGCGCATCGCGCAGCAGGCGGTCGAGTCGATCGGCGCGAGCTGGAAATAACATCATGGTCGAGCCGTTACGCGTCGCCTGTATTGGCATGGGCTGGTGGTCGGATGTGCTGGCCGACGCCATCAAGCGTTCCAGCAAGCTCAAGATCGTCGCCTGCTTCACGCGCTCGGAGCAGAAGCGGGCGGCCTTCGCCGCCAAATATGGCTGCCAAGCGGCAGCGAGCTACCAAGCCATCCTCGAGGACGCCGGTGTCGAGGCCATCGTCAACACCACGCCGAACGACGTGCATCTCGAGACCACGCGCCAGGCCGCCGCCGCCGGCAAGCACGTTTTCCTCGACAAGCCGATCGCCAATTCCGTGTCGGACGGGCGCAAGATCACCGATGCTTGCCGGCAGGCGGGCGTCGTGCTGGCGCTCGGCTATCAGCGCCGGCGGGAAAGTCATTTCCGCTGGATCAAGCGGCAGATCGATGCCGGCACGTTCGGCAAACTGGTCAATGCCGAAGCCAATATCAGCCGCGACCGGCTCGGCCAGTTCGATCTCACGTCGTGGCGGTACACCGCCGCCGGCATGCCGGGCGGCGTGATGCTGCAGATCGGCATTCATTACGTCGACGTGCTGCATTATCTGCTCGGGCCGATCAAGGCGGTGAGCGGCCAGTCGGTACGGCTGGTGCTGCCGGGCGACAACCCCGATGTCGCCAGCCTCATCCTGGAGCACGAGAACGGCGCGCTCTCCACGCTCAATGCCAGCTACGCCTCGGCTGGCGAATATTACCTGATGAATATCTACGGCAAGACCGCCACCGCCTATTACGACATGCATCACGGCCTGAGCTGGCTCAAGCAAGGCGACAAACAGCCGGTCGGCGTGCCGTGCGCGAAGAACGATACCTTCGTCGAGGAACTGGAGGAATTCGCGGCGGCCGCGCGTGGCGGCGCGCCGCCGGAAGTAGGCGGCGACTACGCGACCACCTCGCTCGCGGTCATTCGCGCCGGCATCATCTCCGCGCGCGAAGGGCGCCGCGTCGAAGTCGCGGAAATCCTGGCCAAGGATTGAGGCTATTGCGATCCGGCTGCGGTCTTTAGAATCGGATTCCAGATTGCCACGTCGCGCGCGACCAACTCGGCAAGCTGGGCGGGCCCGCGTGCCGTCTTGTTCGGCACGCTGCCGCCAAGTTCGACGATGCGCTTGATCACCGCCGGATCGTCGAGCGTCTTGTCGAGCGCGGCCGCGAGCTTCTCCACGATGTCTTTCGGCGTGCCCTTGGGCGCGTACATCGCACTCCAGATATTGAGCTGATACTCCGGAATGCCGGCCTCTGCGGCGGAAGGCACGTCTGGCAGAGCGGGCGAGCGCGCATTGCCCGACACGACATAGGCCTTGATCTTGTTGCTATTCACCGCCGGAGCGACGCTGACCACCTGCTCGCAGAAGAAATCGACATGACCGCCAATCAGGTCGTTGAGCGCGGGTCCGGTGCCGCGATAGGGGACGGGCTTGGGCTTGAGGCCGAACTGCGAAGTGAACAGCAGGCACGCCATGTGCGATGACGAACCGACGCCGCCATGCGCCTGCTTCACGTTTTCACCCTGCGCCTTCACCGTGGCCAGAAACTCCTTGAGATCCTTGGCGGCGAAGTCGTTGCGCGCTACCACCGCGACCGGCGCATTGGAGGTGAGCCCGATCGGCTCGAAGTCCTTGGTCGAATCGTAGCGCAGATTGGGCGTGAGCGCCGGCGCCGCCACGTGCGAACCCATGCTGGCGGCCAGCAGCGTGTAGCCGTCGGGCGTGGCTGCGGCGACGCGCGCGGTACCCAGCGTGCCGCCGGCACCGCCCACGTTTTCGATGATGATCGTCTGTTTGAGCACGCGGCTCATGCTGTCGGCGACGATGCGCGCCACCACGTCGCTCGGCCCGCCCGCCGGATAGGGCACGATCGCCGTGATCGTGCGCGCCGGATAATCCTCGGCCAACGTTGCGCTCGCCCCGCAACCCATGCCGAGGACGAGGCCAAGCGCGAGTGTTGCCGCCGTTTTCCGGATATTCATCTCCACCTCCCTGCTTGCGACGTCCGCTTATTCTTATGTCTTGATCGGCGCCCTAGGCCCGGCGCCATCGTATGATAGGACCGATCGCGCGTGGCGTCGACGGCAGGTCACCTGTAGTATGTATTTGTTTTGCGACCCGCTCGGCGGCGGATCACACCGCCGCCTGCAACAGCATAGCGCCAAACAAAATCAGCCCGGCATCGCGGTTCGATTTGAACAGCATCAGGCAATGCGCCGGGTCGTCGATATTGAGCCGCACCACCTGCCAGGCCAGATGCGCGGCGAAACCGGCGAGACCAAGCAGAAAGATCCAGCCGCCGCCCGCCATCAGTCCGGCGGCGCCGATCAACAGCACCGCGCCGGCATAGAAAGCCGCCAGGATCGGCCGCGTGTTTTCGCCGAACAGCAGCGCGGTCGACTTGATGCCGATCATCATGTCGTCCTCGCGGTCCTGATGCGCATAGATGGTGTCGTAGGCGATCACCCAGGAGATCGAGCCGGCGTAGAGCACTAGCGCCGGCCAATCGAGCCGGCCGAAGGCCGCCGGCCAGCCGATCAGCGCGCCCCAGGAGAAGGCGAGGCCGAGCACGATCTGCGGCCAATAGGTGATGCGCTTCATGAAGGGATAGATCGCCACCACCAGCAGCGAGGCAAAGCCGCAGAAGATCGTGAAGGTGTTGAACTGCAGCAGCACCAGCAGGCCGATGAGCGCCTGCGCCAGCATGAACAGCGTAGCCTGCGGCACCGTCACTTGTTTCGAGGGAATTGGCCGCGAGCGCGTGCGCTCGACCTTGGTGTCGAGATCGCGGTCGACCAGGTCGTTCCAGGTGCAGCCGGCGCCGCGCATGGCGAAGGCGCCGATAAAGAACAGCACGATGTGCCACGGGCTCGGCAGATGACCGGCATGCATGCCGGCAAGTCCCGCCGACCACCAGCACGGCATCAGCAGCAGCCAGGAGCCGATCGGACGGTCGAGCCGCGCGAGCCGCAGATAGGGCCGGGCGATCGCAGGCGCGAGGCCGTCGACCCAGTTACCGGTCGCATCGGCGACGCGTCCCGCGCTCTCGCTCATCTGGGGCCGAGCGGCGTGCCGCTTAATGTGTCAAACGTGCCGCCGCCGCTGCGGATGTTTTTGGAATCGGCCACCGGGGCGTTCAGCGCATCGCTCAGGCTCGGGCCCGCCGGCTGTGCCGGCCGGACAGCCGCCTCACAGATCTTGGTGCGGATTTCCGATGTCTTGGCATGTCCCTTTTTGAGGTTGACCGCGACTTCGGAGGGAATGCCGCATTTTGCAAAGTTGTCGGTGGCGAATTTTATCATCTTCACTTCGGCGGCGGAAAACGCGTTGAACAAAGCGCAGGCCTCCTTCGGCGTCGCCTTGCGCTGGCTGGCTTGTTGGATCGCGTTCGCGCGCTTCTGCGCATCGTCGCGCAGCTTGGTGAATTCCTTGATGCAGGGCGGCTCCTGCTGCGGCTGTGCCGTCCAAGGCGAGGCGGCGGGCTGTTGCTGCTGCGCTGGCTGCGCCGGCCACGGTGCTGCGGCAGGCTGCTGCTGTTGCGGCTGCGATGGCCACGCCGAATTAGCAGGCTGTTGCTGTGCCGGCCACGGCGCCTGCGCCGCCGCAGGGCCGGCGGTAACGGCAAGGATGCACGCGGCAATCGATGCGGCCCGGCGCAAGTTCATGGCGAATCCTCGGTTGCCCCCGGCGCAATATAATACAGGCGATCAGCCGGCGGGTCGTTTATAACAAGCTGCCGAATGCGTCGGGAAGGCGGCAATATACGCAAAATCGACTGCCGCAGGCCCTTACGGTCGGCAGGAGCGGTTAACGGTCAGATTCATGGCAAACGACATCATGCCGGCTTACGATTTCCGCACCCCCCGGATTTACCTCGATGCCCCATTGGCCGAAGGCCAAGATGTTGCGCTC
>JACQDO010000111.1 GCA_016201085.1 Hyphomicrobiales bacterium
CGCGACCCCATGCTGCACCGCATGAAGCCGGAGCAGCGGACGGCGGTGATCAGCACCAATCTCGGCACGCCGTTCAACATGTGCCGGCCGCTGATCGAAGGCATGCGCGCGCGCAAGTTCGGCCGCATCATTACCATCTCATCGGTCAATGGGCAGAAGGGCCAAATGGGCCAGACCAATTATTCCGCCTCCAAGGCCGGCGAGCTCGGCTTCACCAAGGCTCTGGCGCAGGAGAGCGCGCGCGCCGGTATCACCGTGAACGCGATCTGCCCCGGCTACACCAACACAGAAATGGTGCAGGCGGTGCCGAAAGAGGTGCTGGAAAAGAATATCCTGCCGCAGATTCCGATCGGCCGCCTGGGCGAACCGGAGGAAGTGGCGCGCTGCGTGGTGTTCCTCGCCAGCGACGATGCCGGCCTGATCACCGGTTCGACCATCACCATCAACGGCGGGCAGTATTTTATCTAGCGACCGCCCCGGATTGTTGGATAAATTTGCGACGGTCCGGAGACCGGCAAGCCGGTAGCGCATTCTTTCGCGCGACCATGATCGGCGCCGTTTTTGCCGCCCTTGGCGAAACGATTCCAAACCGCCACCGGAATTTCAACGAGCGCCGGCAGCGGGTCATCGAAGGCAAAATTCGCAAAGGCCAATGGCTTGCGAAGTCCGGCGAGATAATCGCGCACGCTCATGCCGCCGCGTGCGCGTTCCTGGTAGGCGGCGACGATGTCGCGGCTGGCGTGCATCCATGCCACACCGGCTCTGGCGCGCGAGCGAGCGATACTTTGGCCGACGGCTTGCCGCCATGCCAGATAAGGAAAGTCGACGCCGGCCAGCGCGCCCAGCCCGTTCCACGTCCAGAAGCGTCCGTTGACGTCCAGCAGCTTGTATTGTCCGTCGCGCCGGTCGTACTTGAATTCGACTTCGACAACGCCGGTGTAGCCGAGCGATTTCAGGAAGCGGCTGGCCAGCTCTTCGACCTGATCCTGCTCGACGGTTTCGACGAAGGTGCTCGAGCGGCCGAAATCGATCGGATGTTGGCGCGTGCGCCGGGCGACCAGCGAGGCGATCGCCTCGCCACCTTCCCACAGACCGGCATAAGAGAATTGCGCTTCGCCGCCGCCGGGGATCCACTCCTGCACGATCACCGCATCGTTGCCGATCAGCGCGGCGACTTGTCGATAAAGCGAAAGCAGCGCATCGCGATCGTCCGCTTTCCAGGCTTTGGCCTGAGTGAATGCGTTGGTACCAGCGACTTGACGATAGGCGGGCTTGAGGATGACCGGGAAGCGGCAATCCAGTCGCTGCACTTCATCCAAGTCGCGCGGCTGGAAACTCCAAGGGCAATCGATGCCGAGCGAGGCCGCACGCCGATAGGTGAGGCGCTTGTCGTACATCCATTGCACGGTGTCCCAAGTCGGCGTCGCCACACGAAAGTGCGATGCAAACAGCGCATGATTCTGCGCGATCATGCGCATATCCTCGTCGCCGGTCGCAACCAAGACCCATCCGTTCAGGCCATATCGGGTGGCAATGTCGACGATCGAGGATACGCCGCGCTCGTGGTCGGCGCCGGGCCAATCGAAGCTGCGTTGCACATAACGCGAGAATCGCGGGATCGGATGATTGGCCATTAGCCACACCGGAATCCCATGGCGTCCGAGACTGCGGGCGACGCCGATGCTGACATGCGCGCCGCCGACAATCAGTGCACCGGGCGTCGCCTGCGGATTGCCGCCGCGGGCCGCCGGTGTCGCCACCCCCCGCGCTGGGCTGAAATTCATGGCCGCTCACGCTCGGCGGTGAGAGCCAGCGCTGTTTTTTTATTGTGGTCGCCATCGGCGGAAATTCGCGCCGCGCGGCGGTCGCCGATGGCCGAACGAGTGATGCGCCGCGCCGCGAATCCCGCGCCGGCGATGAAGCGCAGCAGGGGTCCGAAGCTCGCGACGGCGGCGGAACCGACAAAATGCAGTCCGCCTACGCTCGATTCAAATGCGGCGGACAGCATCGGCAGGCCGCCGTGCCGTGCGATGCGTTCACGCAAATGCCGATCGAGGATCGTCATCTTGTCGACATCGATACGATAACCGGTCGCCAGCAGAACATGGTCGTAGCGTCGCGTGCCGTCATCCAACGTCAATGCGATACGGTCGCCATCTTGCCGCGCATCCAGGATACGGCGTCCCTCGTTGACCGGCACATCGCGCAAGCGCTTGCGCAGCCACAGCACCGCGGTGGCGCGCAGGCAGCGCTCGTTCAGACGGTCGCGCGATTGTTCGGTGAAGTGGTGGATGATGCCCGGCGCCTCGACCAGCCAGTTGAGTGGGAAAGGGCCTACCTGCGAGGGCGGGATCAACGCATCGCCCAGCAGGGAACGGACCGCCTTGCGCAGCCCGCTGCGTTGACCGGGGTCGGCATTCCACAACAGATTGCCACGGCAGATGATCTCGACCTTGGCGCCCGCCTCGTGCAGCAGGGCCGCCGACTCGCAGGCGCTCTGTCCGCGGCCGATGACCGCGACATGCCGTCCGCTGAAACGGGCGGAATCGGTATGCTCGCAAGAATGACTGACCAGCGCACGCGGCAGGCCGTTGAATTGCTCAGGCCGGTACTCGTGACCGAGCAGGCCTGTCGCCATTACCACGCGCCGGGCGAAAAAGCTTTCGCCGTCGGCGAGGGCGAGACGATAGCCGCTGTCGGAGGCGGTCACCTGCGTCACGACCCGGATGTCGAGATCGGGGACCACGCGTTCCTGAAACCAGGTGCCGTAATCGATGAAATTTTCCACCGGCAGCAGGTCCGGTATCGGCAAGCCGGCCGCGCGGAAATAATCGTCGAGCAGATGCCGCTCACGCGGATCGGCGATGTGCGTGGCGATCCAGGGCGAACGCAGCTTCATGCCGGCCGGCATATTTCGCCGCCAGAACGACATCGGTTCGCCGAACACGCGGATCGGCACATTAGCCGCACGCAAATGCGCGGCGACGGCGAGGCCGTAAGGCCCGGCGCCGATGATGGCGACATCGCAGGTGTCGCCGGAATGGACAGGGCTGATGGCGATGTTCATGGCGATGGATGACGTCTCGTCTCACAGGCGGACGGCGCAATCTAGTTGAGACTCGTTATGAGTTTACCAACGAGCTGCAATAGATCGCCCGCAAATCGGGCCGATTCTGCAGCCAGCGCGCCGCTTTCCGCATAAAACCGCGCGGCATCCTGAATCAGTCGTTAATGCCGACGGATAAACACGCGTTGATAAGTCTGCGTTATGGCTTAACGTAAATGCTCTCATACAATCCGGCGTATTCCTCTTTCCAGCCTCTCTTATCCACGAGAAACCGCCTTAACTGTTCATGCGTCTTCACCCAAAGCACCGTATCGATTTTGTATTTCTCAAGCACCGCGTCCCAAGCGGTCTCATTAATCTCCCATTCGGGCAGTTTGAAATAGTCACGTAGTAAAGCATCTGGATAAGCGGTAGCGGCCCGACCATCGACGAACACAGGTATGGCGCCTCGCGTGTAGAAGATCAAAATTCCACCGACATTCCAGTGGTTGAGAAGCCGCGCATGCGGATAATGTGTTTGAAGATAACGAGCGTCCTGCTCTGAAAGCATTTGCGGAAGTTCGAGAGCCGGTTTTATTTGCATAAATGCCAATGGCAGAGCGCACACGCCAACGATGCCAGCAGCCAACAACGACTTTTTGACTTTAAAAATATTCAGCTGTTTGGGTAGCAGCCGATCAAGGTGAAGAGCTAATGGAACCGTTGAGAATATAAAAAAGAAAGCCATGTACCTAAATTGATAAAGTCCTAAAAACAAAAAGAGCCAAGAAAGCAGCCGTGACTCTATCGGACAAGAAACTCTGTAGCGCAGTTCAAGCGCAATAAAAATCAAAATATATATGATCCCAGGAATGCTCCCCGGCACGGAGATATTCTGAAAATAAGGCCACCACTCGGTGACGTATGTTTGCGAGAAGTGGCCTAATACAGTGGCTAAGCCTTCATAGATATGCCAGCCAAGCGGATTAATGAATATTGCAAGAAAGCAACCGACCCCCGCGAAACTGTAAATTTTAAAATTGACCCAATCCCGTTTCAACAATGCCACGCCGCCAAAAATACCAATAATAATAAGACCAAGCAAAAAGCCGCCATGCACATTGGCCCAAAGAACCATAATTAAAGGCAACAAAAACCATCGCGTTCTCTTCAAACATTCGCCGTAGAATATTACGCAAAACAACATAGTAGAAGCGTTTGGCGAGACGGCGAGATAAATATCTGGGTACGTCGCAAAAGAGGGGTAGAGCAAACACGCGGAAAAAACGGAAATACAAACTGCAGTTGCTGAGGCTCCGCGGCTTAAGCAGATGGACGTAAGATATCCGACGATGATTGCGCCACACGCAACCACAAATAATAGGAGACCGCTCAATTTCGTATATTGAAATAATACACTGGCAAACGCGTCCCAAAGCCACGAGAGATTATACCATTGCCTGCCGCCAGACGTGAATGACCATGGATCCTGGAACGGAACATGACCTTGGTCTCTGATTAAGTCTCCAGCGGCCAGGTGCCATCCCAAATCATGATGGCCAAGCAGGAGCGGCGCGTTTGAAAGGTAAAACACACCTGTGAGTGAAATCAGGAAGATATAAATTGCGGACCGCTGAAAGTAAGAACTGAGCGTGTTTGGTCCTTTAGTAAATTTGGAGTCGCGGCAAGCCACCTGCGCGTCCATAAAAGAGCCCTCATGATCGAAGCGAGCCTGCTACGGGCTCTGCGTGCATTTGGGTCAGGCTTGATGCAAACAATCGTTGCTTTAGGATAACCATCTTAAAGTTGAGTAAATGGCGGTTGTGCTATCGATTACTCCCCGCCGAAGGATTCTTCTGCGTAACGAATGCATATGTGGAACACGTGAGGCACTGAGCGGATAATTTGCTTGCGGCAATGAATGTCGGCTTTGGGGGTAAGGCGGAGAGGCGGCCGGTCTTATGAGTACACGCCCTAATCGAATGCCTTCGAATAGACGAACAGCGCCTTGAGCTGCGCCTTGCTGAGCGGGCCTTTAAGATATTTGAACGCGATGGCTTCCTCGGTGATCGCCTCGATGCCGGCAAGCCGGTCCGGCATGAGTTCGTCCTTCGGATAGAACTCGTCGCGCATGCGACCGGCGATCCGCTGGGGGATTTTCACCCAGTCCGAATACATCTTGAGTGCGGCCGGGTCGGAATACATCCAGTCCAGCGTCTCGCGATAGGCAGCGATGTAACGGTCAAGCGCGTCCTTCTTCTGCGCGTAGGCCGTCTTGTTGGTGATCTGCAGCCGCACCGTCTGTGTGCGCAGCGCCGGCACGTCGCTGCCGTGGCCGATGATGCGGATCTTGCCTTCCTCCGCCGCCTGCAGGCCGAACGGCGGCGACGACCAGCCGACATCGACCTGGCCCGACATCGCCTGGGTGAAGGTCGAGGCCGGATTGCCGGTGGCGACCGGCCTCACGCTGACGCCATTGAGCTTGGCGAATTGCAACAGCGCGGTGTGGTTCGACGAGCCGGTGGTCGAGAAGGCGACGGTCTTGCCGTTGAGATCCTTGAAGCTCTTGATCGGAGAATTGGCCGGCACATACCAATAGGCGGCCGGCGCGCCGGTGGTGTGATTGGCGAACGCCAGGACCGGCGCGCCGCGCACGAACGCGGCCATCGCCGAATTGGTGCCGACGCCGATGCCGATATCGGCGGAGCCGGCGATCACCACCTGCATGGTCTCGCCCGAGCCTTGCGTATAGAACAGGTCGAGCGTGAGCCCGTGCTTCTTGAAGATGCCCATGCGCTGGCCGAGCTCGGGGGCCGAATTCTCCCAATTGCCATGCTGGCCGATGGCGATCTTGAGCGTGTCCTCGGCGCGCGCCGAGCCGAGCGCGGCAAGCAGCGCGACGGCCGCCGCGAGTGCACGAATTCGCTTGCGTCGGCGCATCGTCATCCTCAGCGCTTTCGTTTGGCTTTTTTCTTCGGCGTGCGCCAGTTGCCTTCCGCCTTGTCCAACCGCACCGACCAGTATTCCCAGGCGCGCGCCACCGGTCCCGGCCGCAGATTGTATTCGCCGGCGAGTTCGGTCTCGGTGGCGTTGAGCGGCGAGACGTGGCCGAGGTTATGCGCCTCGATCTGCAGCGCCGCGTTGCGCGCGGTATAGATGGTGCGGAACACCAGCTCTTCTAGCGTCTTGCCGGCCACCGTCGCGCCATGCCGGCGCATCAGCACGATCCAGTTCGCTCCCAGCGCGCGCGCCAGCGAGGCGCCTTCCTCGGGCTTCGCCACGATCAACGTGGTGTTGCCGAAGTCGTCGCGGGCGTCCCAGAACGGCACTTTGGCGCCGAGCGTGGCGCCGAGGTGATAGACCGGCTTGAGCTCCATGCCGGAAATGCAGAACGGCAGTCGGGCTGCACCAGCTCAGGCCCGCGCGAGCGCGACATCAGATAGCGGCCCGGATCGGTCGGATGCCGCATGGTGACGTGGCCGAAAGCGTCGAGCACGCCCTCATTGGCGATCATGCGGTTGGCGCGCGCGAGTACGTCGCGGGCTTGATCGAGTCTGCTGGGCACGGGCATTTCCTCATTTTGTTTTCTTGGTCCGCCGAACTTATCGCGTTTACCGGCGCGGCGACCAGCCTACCGGCGCCAGCTCGAAGCCCGCGAAGGAAAAGCCGGGCGCCACCGTACAGCCCACGAGCGTCCAGTCGCCGAGCGATTCCGCCGCCTGCCAGGCGCGCGCCGGCACCGTCACCTGCGGGACTTCGTCGGCATGGATATCGGCGCCGAGCCGGACGATCTCCTCCTTGGCGCCGTCGACCACCGACAGCTTGAGCGGCGCGCCGGCGTAGTAATGCCAGATCTCGACGGCGTCGATGCGGTGCCAGTGCGAGCGCTCGCCGCGCGCCAGCAGGAACAGGATCGCGGTCGAGGCGGCGCGGCCGTCGATCAGGCGCGGATCGCGGAAGGTCTCGCGGTAATGGCCGCCTTCCGGATGCGGCGCCAGATCGAGGGCGCGGATCATTTCGGCGGCGGTGGGCATCTAGAATTTGTTCTTGCGTGCGCGGATCTCGGCAAACACCTGCGCGGCCGGCTTGCCCGCCATGCCAATGCCGGCTGCTACTTCCGGCAGGTCGGCGCGCAGGAACGGATTGGCCCGCTTTTCCTCGCCGATGGTGGTGGGAATGGTCGGCTCGCCCGTGGCGACCTGCTGCTTGGCCTGCGTCTCGCGTGCGGCCAGCGCCGCATTGTCCGGTTCGATGGTGCGCGCGAACCTGATATTGGCCGCGGTGTATTCGTGTCCGCAATAGATCTCGGTATCGTCCGGCAGGTCGCGCAACTTGCAGAGCGAGCGCCACATCATGCCGGGCGTGCCCTCGATGACGCGGCCGCAGCCGATGGAGAACAGCGTGTCGCCGACGAACGCCACGCTGTCGGCGTGAAACCAGTAAGTGATATGGCCATTGGTGTGGCCCGGCGTCTCGATCACGTTGGCCGAGAGCGTGCCGACCTTGACCTTGTCGCCTTCGCGTACGGTCTGGTCCACGGCCGGAATCGTGTCGGCTTCTGCGCTCGGGGCCACCACGCGGCATTTGTATTTTTCCTTCAGCGCCTTGATGCCGTCGGTGTGGTCGGCGTGGTGATGGGTGACCAGGATGTCGGTGAGTGCCCAGCCGGTGGCCTTGAGCGCGGCCTCGATCGGGCCTGCCTCGGGCGCGTCGATCGAGGCGGTGGCGCCGCTTTCCGGGTCATGCAGCAGCACCCCGTAATTGTCGGATCGGCAGAGAAACAGGCGGATTTCCGCGGGCATCGGCGTGGTCCTCGTGGACGGCTGTCGGCGGCGTTAACCGTATCACGATGATGAATTGTGTCGCACCCCTGGCGTCCTACGCGAGGCGCCGCGGTCAACCATTTCGTGTTAGTTTTATCCCATGTCGATCGACGTCGTGGACCTGCGCAACTTCTATGGCCAGCGGCTGGGCGTGGTGGCCAGCCGCTTCGTCGGCCGTGGCATCCGCAGCCTGTGGAAGGATACCGCCGGCCAACGCATGCTCGGCATCGGCT
>JACQDO010000112.1 GCA_016201085.1 Hyphomicrobiales bacterium
GGGGTGGGTTTCGGGGTGGGGGGACGATCGTTGATGAGAAATCAAAGTGCCCCCCACCCCGGCTCGCATCGCTGACGCGATGCTCACCGACCCTCCCCACCGCTTTGCGGGGGGAGGGAAAGCGCCGCCTGGCGCAGGCAGGCCGGGCACAGGCAGTCCTCGGCGGCGCCTTCGGTGGTGAGCGGCAGCCGGTAGGGCTCGGCCGCGCACCAGCAGTCGCCGGCGAGCGCGCATTCAAATACGGCGCCGCAGCGCGCGCAGGCGAGTTGGCGGGACGGTTTCTGCATCGATTCTTGTCCGGGATCGGTCATGGATTATTGCGGCTCGCCGCCGCCGATATAGCCACCGATCTTCCAGGTGTCGCCGTCCTTGACGTAGCAGAGCTGATCGTTGCCGATGGGCGCGATGGCGTCGATCGACACATAGCCAGCTCGGCCGCTGGGCGTGACGATGCGCACATAGGCCGCGGATGTGGGCGAGGCTTCCGGCATCACGCGCACGGAAACGAGGCCGAGCCGGTCGATCACCGGCGCATTGGCCTGCGGGCCGGCATGCACCTCGATGCCGGCCGATACCGGATAGCCCCATTCGCTCGCATCGCTCCGCGTTGCCTTGATCAGCTCGTCGAAATCCTTGCGATTGAAGCTGGGATCGGCCGGCGCGCAGTAGGCGCCCTTGTACTCGGCCGACGGCGATGCGCCCGCATCGTTGGCATAGCCGGCGAGAATGTCCCAGCCGGCGCTGTCCTTGTCGTTGAGGCCGAGCGCGGCGGCGAGATTGTCGACGCCCGACTT
The DNA here is from genome assembly GCA_016201085.1 of Hyphomicrobiales bacterium. GTDB lineage: Bacteria > Pseudomonadota > Alphaproteobacteria > Rhizobiales > Xanthobacteraceae > Pseudolabrys. The sequence goes on from JACQDO010000112.1 coordinate 795, forward strand.
GCGCTTGTCGGCGGTGTCGCGGTTCTGCCGCCACCAGAACAGGTTGCGCGCCACCACCAGCTTCGCCAAAGCGGCGCGATCCTTGCGCCGGGCCGCCTCGCCGAGCTGCTTGCGCATGGCATCCAAGCCGGCATCGCTGAGCGGCGTCGCCGGCGCGATGGCCACCGGGTTGTACGGCTGCGCCGCCGCCGGCAGCAGGCCGGCGATCAACATGGCGACGATGAGGCGGAGCCTGCGCATGATGTCGCTCCCGTAGGCCAAATCTAGCACGGGGGCGACAAAAAAATGCGGTCGCGGTGGACGACTCGGCGGCAAGACCGCTAAACACGGCGCCTTGCCCGCAATTTTCCGAGAGCGCCATGCCCGCTTTGTCGCCTTACCTGCTGCCGATCCTGCTGCTGCTCGGCTCCAACGTGTTCATGACCACCGCCTGGTACTGGCACCTGCGCTACAAGGAAGTGCCGCTGTTCAGCGTCATTTTGTTCAGCTGGGGGCTCGCCTTCATCGAATATTGCCTGGCGGTGCCGGCCAATCGCTATGGCAATGCGGTGTATAATGCCGCGCAATTGAAGACGATGCAGGAGGTGATCACCTTCATCGTGTTCGCCGTCTTTTCCTATGCCTATCTGAAAGAGCCGATCACCTGGAGCCAGGGCTTCGGCTTCGCGCTGATCGCGGCCGGCGCCTTTTTCGTGTTTCACAAATGGTGAAAGCTATTTTACCGGCACCAGCCGCAAAATGCGCCCCGCGCTGTTGTCGGTGAGCAGATAGAGCGCGCCCTCGGGCCCCTGCCGCACGTCGCGGATGCGCTCGCGCAGGCCTTGCAGCAGGCGTTCTTCCTTCACGACTTTGTCGCCCTCGATCGTGAGCCGCGACAGCAGCTGGAATTTCAACGCGCCGTTGATCAGGCTGCCCTTCCAGCCCTTGAACAAGTCGCCGCTATAGAAGGTCATGCCGGACGGCGCGATCGACGGCGTCCAGTGCCAAACGGAATCGTCCATGCCGGCCATCTGCGCCTTGCCGGCGTTGACCGGTGTGCCGTCGTAATTGCGGCCGTGGCTGACCAGCGGCCAGCCGTAATTGTGACCCGGCAGGACAATGTTGATCTCGTCGCCGCCCATGGGACCGTGCTCCTGCTCCCACAATTTGCCGTCGGCCGGATTGAGGGTGAGCCCCTGCGGATTGCGGTGGCCGAGCGACCAGATTTCCGGCCGCGCGCCGGCGCGCCGCACGAACGGATTGTCGGTAGGCGCCGCGCCGTCCGGTTTGATGCGCACGATCTTGCCGAGGTGGTTGTCGAGCGTCTGCGCCATGTCGCGGTCGCTGAAGTGCTCGCCATTGCTGAGGAACAGATTGCCGTCGCCGGCTTGCACGATGCGTCCGCCGAAATGATTGCCGCTCGAAGCCGGGCCGTGCTGGCGATAGATCACCGTGACGTCAATCAGACGGGGAGCCGCGCCGGCATCGAGCGTGGCGCGCGCCAGCGCGGTGCGCCCGCCGCCGTCGAACGGCTCGGCATAGGAGAAGTAGATCGTGCGGTTGCGGGCGAAGTCGCGGTCGAGGATCACGTCGAGCAGACCGCCTTGGCCGCGCGCGAATACTTGCGGCACGCCGGCAAGCGGCGGCGACAGCGCGCCGTCGCGCGCCACGATGCGCATGCGGCCCGGCCGCTCGGTGACCAGCATGCGGCCGTCGGGTAGGAAGGCGAGCGACCAGGGATGCACCAGGCCGCGCGCCACGGTCTCGACACGGATGTCGCCGGCCGAACTGGGGAAGACGGGATCGGCGGCCCGTGCTGTCGCTGTGCTGACCGCCAGCAACATGGCTATGAAAATCGCGCGCATGCAAAAAGCTCCGTCGACTTTTCTCAACGGTGCGTCATCGCGAAGCTGTGCGGAAGCCCCTTAGGCCAGATTCTGGGGGTTTTTCGACTTATGGCCGGGCAGGTGCAGATCGTGCGGCAGCGACAGCACGGTCAGGCCGCCCATGCCGATGAACAGCACCCCAAGCAGCAGCGCTAAGGCGAACAGGCCGCTTTCGTTGTCGATCACGTTGCCGACCACGTTGGCGCGCGCGATGCCGACCGACACCACGGTGGCGACCACGACGGTGGCGAAGGCCAGCGCGGCGCTGGCAATCAACGAGGCGACGGCGACGCGACGCCGCTCCTGACCGAGCGTGCGGTCGGGCGGTGCGGTGAAGCCGCTATGATCGAGGGGGGCGTGCATGATGAAGCCGCTTTAGCCGGGAAATCCATTATCCGATTCGAAACCATTAACGCTTGAAGCGGGCAATGGTTCGGCCCGATTACGGCGCGGCCGTTGATGAACTAAGGCGGTTTCATGACGGCGGGGTAAAGAAAGGAGAAAGGGTTGAAGGCGCCGCGAAAAAATCTATTGCGCCGCAGTCAGTTGCGGCTGCCAGTGCATCGGCACATAGCCCGGTTCCGCCTCGACGCGGGCCAGCCAGGCGCGGATCGCCGGGAACCGCGCCAGCTCGAAATCGCACTGATTGGCCAGATTGGTGAAGGCATAGAGCGCGATATCGGCGATGGTGAAGCGGTTGGCGGCGAAATAGGCGTGCTTGCCGAGGTGCATCTCCATCACCCCGAACGAGCGATAGCCGTTTTCCATCCAGTCCTCGAGCGCATGCCTCTGCAAGTCGCGCCCGCCCTTGATCAGGGCCAGCCAGAAATAGGCGGCGCCGATATTGGGTTCCAGGCTGTGCTGCTCGAAGAACATCCATTGCAGCGCCTCGGCGCGCTCGATGCGGTCTTCCGGCGCCAGCGTGGTGCCGCCGGCGACGTACCAGAGGATGGCGTTCGATTCGGCGAGATGGCGGTTGGGCGCGACCTCCAACAGCGGCACCTGGCCGTTCGGATTCTTGGCGAGGAATTCCGGCGTGCGGCTTTGGCCCTGCAGCACGTCGATCTCGACCAGATTGTACGGAATGCCGAGCTTGGCCAGCGCCAGGCGGACCTTGTAGCTGTTGCCAGATCGTTGCATCGAATAGAGCGTGTACATCTCGATTCTAATCCATCTGCTCGAAGCACTCCGCGCCCAAGCCGGATAGGGCAGGTCAAGTCCGGCAATAGCAAGGCCGATTGGGCCGCGCGCAAGGCCGCGCATTTCGAATTCACGCACTTGGCAAAACGCGCAAGCTACCGCTGCGCCCGTGACGGTAAATTTATTCCGCCGCCACCCGATGCGCGCGGGCGTATTCCAGCAACGCACCGTCGTCGACCATCTCGATCGGCGTAAAGTCGCGGTGCGCGATCCATTCGGCCCGCGTGAACCTGGCGATGTGATTGGAGACCGCGCACAACGTCAGATACACGATCTTGCGCGGATAGGGCGTGATGTTGGGCGGCGAGGCGTGCACCAGGTTGCCGTGGAACATCAGCACCGAGCCGGCCTTGCCGGTTGGCGCCACGATGCCGATGCCGTCGGGCCCGGCGGCTTCCGCGGCGAGCCGCGTCACGGTTTCCTTGTCGAGCGTCCATAACGGATAGGACGTTGTGGTCTTGTCGTGGCCGGCGGCGAGCACGCCCTGCTTGTGGCTCTTCGGGATGATCATCAGCGCGCCATTGATCGGCAGCACGTCGTCGAGGAACACCGCGATGTTCATGGCGCGCGGCTCGGGCATGCCGTCGTCGCGCGCCCAGGTGCCGTAGTCCTGATGCCATTGCCAGACGTCGCCCTCGAAGGCGGCCTTGGCGTTGAGCTTGAACTGATGGACGTAGACGCCTTCGCCGAACAGCTGCATCAGCGGCGCGACCAGGCGCGGATGGTGCGCCAGCACCTCGAACACCTTGTTGAACTTGTGCGCGGCGAAGGCGGTACGCGGCGCGCCGGATTTTTCGCGCCAGACCTCCTGGCGGTCGAGCTTGAGGATGGCGTCGGCTTCCAGGCGCAGCAGCGCGATTTCTTCCTCGGAGAAGCAATTGGGGAAGAAGACGTAGCCTTGCTCGTCGAAAGCCTTGAGCTGCTCGGCGTTGAGCTGCATGGGCGGCACTCCCTGATAGCTATGGCCGGTGTGCCGGCTCTTGACGCCATTCTATCCCCGCCGGCGCGGAACGCTAGGGCCGGGAGGTGGTGGCGAGTTCCTGCAGTGGCGTTGCCGCCAGCGCGGGATGCGGCTGGTTTGCGCGCTGCACCATCGCACGCGCGGCCAACAGGCAGACAACCGCAATGCCGATGCCCGCCAAGATGTCGGTAAAATAATGCGAGCCGTCGACCGGGATCGACAGCATCATGATCGCATTCAGGCCGGCGCCGATCCAGCGCAGCACCGGCAACGGCCAGAACGCGGCGGCGAGGATCAACGCCAGCGCCGCATGCAGACTGGGGAATGTGATGATGCCTTCGGCGCCGCCGGCCATCAGCAGCCGGAATGTGCTGTCGCGCAGCCCGAGGAACACCGGCCAGCTCGTGGCGCTGACCGGCAGGTGCAGACCGTCGGACGCAGTCAGGCCATGTTGCAGCCAGACGCCCTGCGCCGGCCAGATAGCGGACATGGCGATGGTCAGCAGCGCCGCCAATACGAAGGCGAGCACGAAAATACGCAGCGTGGCGAGGTGCCCGGCCAGCGACAGGGCCAGGATCACAACCAAGGTCTGCGGCATCAGGCTGATGTAGACCATCCGCAACAGCAGGCCGGCGGTCGCGTGCCCGCTGAGCCAGTCGAACAGCCCGAACCAGTCGAAGCCGAGCGCCCGGTCGGCGGCTTCGAACCAGTGATCGGTGAGCGGGAAATTCAGGCTGGCGGCGAGGTAGGAGAGCGGCGCGCCCACCGCCGCAAAGGCGACGATCTGCGCGGTGCTGCCGAGGGCGGCGGCCAGCCGGGGGTCGGGCCGGCGCGTCCGGTAGAACCATTGCCCGGCGGCAAACAGGGTAGCGGTCGCGGCCGGCGCCAGGAACGAGGCCCAGGCCAGCCGGAAATCGGACAGCAGCAGGGCGGCCAGGACGGCGGCCGCCACCGCGGCGATCGTCGCCCAGACGAGGCCATCCAACTGGCGTAAACCGGCCCGATCCAATGTCATGATAGAGGTGGGTAGCATTTGACGGTTGCCCCCCGGTTAACTCGGTCCTGAGAATGCCGTTGAAGCGGTTGCGGGGGCTACGACCGATAGCGAAAGTCGATGGCAGCCATCGATTTTCTTCAACAGAGGGCCCCTTGCTGGACTCAGGTCCGGGCATTACGACAGGGGCGCCGCGCCCACGCTGCGGCAAGTATTGGAGATCGTTCGATGGCCTTCCTTGCGGACCAGCTCAAGCGCGTCAAACCGTCGGCGACCATCGCCGTCACCGACAAGGCGCGCGCGCTCAAGGCGGCCGGCCGCAATGTCATCGGGCTGGGCGCCGGCGAGCCGGATTTCGACACGCCCGACAACATCAAAGAGGCGGCGATCAAGGCGATCCGCGACGGCAAGGCGTCCAAGTACACCAACGTCGACGGCATCGCCGAGCTCAAGGACGCCATCGCCAAGAAGTTCAAGCGCGAGAACGGCCTCGACTACAAGGCCTCGCCGATCAATGTCGGTACCGGCGGCAAGCAGGTGCTGTACAACGCCTTCGTGGCGACGCTCAACCCCGGCGACGAGGTGATCATCCCGGCGCCGTACTGGGTGAGCTATCCCGACATGGTGCTGCTGGCCGGCGGCGAGCCGGTGGCGGTCGAGACCTCGATGGCGACCGGCTTCAAGGTGACGGCGGCGCAGCTCGATCGCGCCATCACGCCGAAGACCAAATGGTTCCTGCTCAACTCGCCGTCGAACCCGTCCGGCGCCGCCTATACGCGCGCCGAGCTGAAGGCGCTCACCGACGTGCTGCTCAAGCACCCGCATGTCTACGTCATGACCGACGACATGTACGAGCACCTCACCTACGACGACTTCAAGTTCTTCACGCCGGCGCAGGTCGAGCCGCAGCTTTATCCGCGCACGCTCACCATCAACGGCTGCTCGAAGGCCTATTGTATGACCGGCTGGCGCATCGGCTATGCCGGCGGGCCGGAGCCGTTGATCAAGGCGATGGCGATGATCCAATCGCAGTCGACCTCGAACCCAGCGGCGGTGTCGCAATGGGCGGCGGTGGAAGCGCTCAACGGTCCGCAGGATTTCATCGCCAAGCACAACAAGATCTTCAAGGAGCGGCGCGACCTGTGCGTGTCGATGCTCAACCAGGCCAACGGTATCAAGTGCCCGACGCCGGAGGGCGCGTTCTACGTCTATCCGTCCTGCGCCGGCACCATCGGCAAGACGGCATCGACCGGGAAAAAGCTCGCCAGCGACGAGGACTTCGTTACCGAGCTGCTGGAAGCCGAGGGCGTGGCGGTGGTGCAGGGCACGGCGTTCGGGATCGGGCCGGCGTTCCGCATTTCCTACGCGACCAAGACCGAGGACCTGGAAGAAGCCTGCCGCCGCATCCAGCGGTTTTGCGGGAATTTGAAATAGCTCTTTATTTCTTCGCCCCGCCTGCGGGGAGAGGTGAAGACAGAGCGAATCTCGCGCGCCCGCGCTTCGGTATCGGACAGGCGGAACTTGCCGCCGCGGGCATTGATACATATCAATACAATGGTCCGACCTCCCGGCCGGCAAGGGAGGTATTGATGGGAACGAATGGCGCGAATCCCAGGGGTCCCCGGTGCATTGCACTGGTGGGCCCATTCAAGAGCGGCAAGACCACACTGCTTGAGGCGATACTCGCGCGCACCGGCGCCATCCAGCGCCAAGGCACGGTCGATGCCGGCACCACCGTCGGCGACGCCAGCAAGGAAGCGCGCAGCCACAAGATGAGCGTGGAGGCGACCTTCGCCACCACCACATTCATGGACGAGAGTTATACGTTCATCGATTGCCCCGGCTCGATCGAATTCATCCACGACATGCGCAGCGTGCTGCCCGCGGTCGACGCGGCGGTCGTGGTCTGCGAGGCCGACGAGAAGAAGGTGCCGCAGCTGCAATTGATCCTGCGCGAGCTGGAAGACCAGAACATTCCGCATTTCCTGTTTCTCAACAAGATCGACAAGGCCGACAAGCGCGTGCGCGAAACGGTCAAGCTGCTGCAACCGGCCTCGCGCGTACCGCTGCTGCTGCGCCAGATCCCGATCTGGAACGGCGACCTCATCGCCGGCTTCGTCGATCTCGCGCTCGAGCGCGCCTTTGTCTACAAGGAATACGCGCCTTCCGAAATCGTCGAGCTCAAGGGCGACGATCTTAATCGCGAGAAGGAAGCGCGCTTTACCATGCTGGAGACGCTCGCCGATCACGACGACGAGCTGATGGAGCAGCTGCTTGAGGACATCCAGCCGCCGCGCGACAAGGTGTTCGACGACCTCTCCAAGGAACTGCGCGACCGCATCGTCTGCCCGGTGCTGCTCGGTTGCGCCACGCGCTCGAACGGCGTGCTGCGCCTGCTGAAAGCGTTACGGCACGAGGCGCCGACCATCGCGGAAACGGCGAAGCGTCTCGGCGTCAAGACCGGCGGCGACGCGGTGGCGTTGGTGCTCAAAACCTTCCACACCACCCATGGCGGCAAGATGTCGGCCGTCCGTCTGCTGGCGGGAACGGCCGGCGATGGCGCCACCTTCCACACGCCCACCGCTGAGGCTGGGCGCGTGGCCGCCGTGTTCAAATTGATGGGACAGCATTTCGAGAAGCGCGGCCAGGCCGTGGCCGGCGAAACCGTCGGGCTCGGCAAGCTCGATCACGCCAAGACCGGCGAAACGCTGTCGACCGGCAAGCAGGCGCATGCCTCACTGGTCGAGGTGAAAGCCGTTGCGCCGGTGCTCGCCGTTGCGGTGCATGCCAAGGAGCGCAAGGACGACGTCAAGCTCGGCGCCGCCTTCACCAAGCTGACCGAGGAAGACCCTTCCATCACCGTCGTGCACAACGCCGAAAACCATGAGATCGTGATCTGGGGCCAGGGCGAAATGCATCTGCGCGTGGCGGCCGAACGGCTCGGCGATCGTTACGCGGTGCCGGTGACGACGCGGCCGCCGATCGTCGGCTATCGCGAGACCATCAAAAAGCCGATCAGCATTCGCGGCCGTCACAAGAAGCAATCCGGCGGCCACGGCCAGTTCGGCGATACGGTGCTGGAGATCAGGCCGCTGCCGCGCAGCTCCGGCTTCAAGTTCGAGGACAAGATCACCGGCGGCGTGGTGCCGCGCAATTACATCCCGGCGGTGGAGGAGGGCATCATCGACGGCCTCAAGCACGGCCCGCTCGGCTTCCCGGTGGTCGATCTGGCGGTGGCGCTGGTCGACGGCTCCTTCCATGCGGTGGACTCCTCCGACATGGCGTTCCGCATTGCCGGCCGCATCGGCATCACCGAAGGTCTGCCGCAGTGCCAGCCGGTGCTGCTGGAGCCGATCCATCTGGTCGAGATCGTCTGCCCGAGCGACGCCACCGCCAAGATGAACGCCATCCTGTCCGGGCGGCGCGGGCAGATCCTCGGCTTCGACACCCGCGAGGGCTGGCCGGGCTGGGACACCGTGCGCGCGCAGATGGCGGAAGCCGAGATCGGCGACCTCATCATCGAGGTGCGCTCGGCCACCGCCGGCGTCGGCTCGTTTGTCTATCAGTTCGACCACATGGCCGAGCTGACCGGCCGCACCGCCGACCAGATCATCGCGGCCAGGAAGGCGGCGGAGTAACGCTTCCGCTGCCTCCTTCCGCCTCATCCTGAGGAGCGGCCGAAGGCCGCGTCTCGAAGGATGGGGCGGCCCCATGGTTCGAGACGCCGTGCTTTGCACGGCTCCTCACCATGAGGCCGAGAGAGGCGCGTGCGGCGATAATTTTGCACGGCTCCTCACCATGAGGCCGAGAGAGGCGCGTGCGGCGATAATTGTCCCCATTCCGCTAACCTTTCGAAAAGCATATTCCCCGCTCGCTGGTAGCCATTAACCGCTTGGCGGTGGTTGCCGCATAAAAATCCCTTATCGCGTATTCACACGCGTTCGATCTGTGGATTTTTCGGCATGCTTGCGGGCTTGCGCAATCTGTTTTCCTCCGGGCCGGTGCCTTACGCCGACCCGAAAGAAAAGATTCCGCTTGGCGAGGTGCTCAAGCGCAATTGGTTCGAGCTCTGGTATCAGCCCAAGATCGAGCTCAAGACCATGCGGCTGGTCGGCGCCGAAGCACTGGTACGCGCGCGCCATCCCACGCGCGGCGTGGTGGCGCCATTCTTTTTCCTGCCCGACGCCAACGAGGAAGACCTGCATGCGCTCACCGAGCAGGTGATCCTCACCGCGCTCGGCGACTGGGACGTGTTCAACGACTACGGCGTTGCCATGAAAGCCGCCGTCAACGTGCCGGTGTCGGCCTTCGTCAAGCTGCCGATCACGCGCATGCTGCGCGAAGCACGGCCGCGCGCGGCCAACTGGCCCGGCATGGTGCTGGAAGTGACCGAGGACCAGATCATCCACGATCTCAATCTCGCCAATGACGTCGCCGGCGAATTGCGCGAACTCGACTGTACGCTGGCGCTCGACGATTTCGGCGCCGGCTATTCCTCGCTGGCGCGCCTGAAGCAATTGCCGTTCAGCGAGCTCAAGATCGACCGCAGCTACGTGATGAACTGCGACCGCGATGCGCTCAATGCCGGCTTGTGCGAGACCATCGTCGAATTGGGCAAGCGCTTCGGGCTCAAGACCGTGGCGGAAGGCATCGAGACCGTGCACGAGAGCCACAAGCTGCAAGGCATCGGTGTCAATGTCGGGCAGGGCTATCTGTACGCCAAGCCGATGCCGCGCAACCAGCTCATCGGGCTGATGAGCCAGCGCATGATGGCTTCGGCGCCGGTGGCGCAGCCGGTGCGCGGCATGGCCTACGTCAAGGGCTGATCCCCGCGCCTCCCACGACCTTTCTATAAGTGTCTCGGCGGCGAACGCCTGTGGGGCGTGAGCGCGTGCGGAACTTTTGCGGCGCGCCCGGGTTACCCCTGACCATAGGTCGGGAGGTGATCATGGCGAACATTCTCCTCGGTGCGGCGACGGCTCCAGAGCAGCTTGCGGTCCGCCGCATCGGCTTGGCCGATCTCAAGGATGCGCTTTCCAAGGGTATCGACGATTTCTATGCGATGCCGACGCATGCGATCTTTCTCTGCGCGATCTACCCCGTCATTGGCCTGGTGCTGGCGAGACTCGCTTTCGGCTATTCGATCCTGCCGCTGATATACCCGCTGGCGAGCGGTTTCGCGCTGGTCGGGCCATTTGCCGCGCTCGGGCTTTACGAGCTGAGCCGGCGGCGCGAAGCCGGACTTGAAAGCTCGGCAAGCCACGCTTTCGACGTACTGCATTCCTCGTCGATTGGCGCCATCGCGGCGCTTGGCCTCGTGCTGCTGATCATGTTCGGCATCTGGATCGATATTGCTTACAACATTTACGTGGCGAATTTCGGTTACGCGCCGCCCGCTTCGCTGGCGCAATTCGCCCAAGACGTGCTGACCACGCGGGCGGGCTGGAACCTGATCGTCGTCGGCAATGGCGTTGGCCTGCTGCTCGCCGCTCTGGTGCTGACCATCGGCGTGGTGTCGTTTCCACTGCTGGTCGATCGCGACGTGGGGGCCGCCGTCGCGCTGTTGACGTCAATCCAGGCGGTTATCAAGAACCCACTGACCATGGCGGTGTGGGGCTTGATCGTCGGCGTGCTGTTGGTGATCGGCTCGCTGCCCTTCTTTCTCGGCCTGACGGTGGTGTTACCGGTGCTCGGCCATTCGACCTGGCATCTCTATCGCAAGGTGGTGGAGGCCGATGCCAGCCCGCCTCCGGTGTTACGCTCGCGTCAGGGCGAGAAGCGCTACGCGGCCGATTTCCCCGCCGCGCTGTTTCCCTGGAGAAAATAGAGCAGCGGCGTCACGTCCTACAACTGCGATTCGCCCGATTCCGCCTCGGCGAGCTTGGTACGCCAGTCCTTGCGCTTGAGCACGAAGGCGAGCACCGACAAGCCCAGCAGGATGCCGCACACGATCAGCAGGCCGAGCGCAATCGGGCGGCTGAAGAAGATAAAATAATTGCCGTTCGACATGATCAGCGACTGGCGCAGGCTCTGTTCCAGCAGAGGCGCGATCACCAGGCCGAGCACCAAGGGCGCCGGATCGAAATTGAACTTGCGCAGCGCGTAACCGAGCACGCCCATGATCAGCATGATCCAGACGTCGACGATCGAGTGGCTCACCTCGTAGACGCCGACGATGCAG